>JAMOBD010000006.1 GCA_039908345.1 Magnetospirillum sp. WYHS-4 | reverse complement strand
GGCCGGCCTCGGCCAAAGGCAGCCAGACGGCCAGGGCCCGCTCGTGGTCCTTGGCTTCGTAGGCGGCCATTCCATCCTGGAAGGCGGCCTCCGCCGCCGGATCGGCCCGAACCGTCCCGACGGCAAGAAACAGGACCAGAAGCGAGGCAAGCCAAATACGCATGCGCCAATCCTGCCACCAGCATGGGGAGGGGGCAAGGGCGGCGGAGACCGGCGCCAGGAGGGGGCGGTCTCGAGCGGATCTTCGAGACGGCCGAAAGGGGCGGGCGTCCCTTTTTCGAGGTCAAGCCGGAAGAGCGCCGGCCCGGCGACGTGGTCGTCTACGACAAGGCCGGTCCCATGGCCGTGTACGCCGGCAACGGAGACGTGTATTCTGCGCGTCGGGAGGGACAAGTTTTCGGCAGGCTTCCTGCAACTCGTTTTCCCGGAGCGGCCCGATATTTCAGGTATCGAACGGACGAACGAGGTCCCTTGTCATTGCCCTGCTGGCGTTCGGCCTGTTGCGGTCCGTTCCGCTGCTCGCGGCGGACGGACCGGCAGAGTTCCTGTCTGTCATCCTTGCGTCGGACTTTGCCGGAGATGGGGAAGCCCGCATTGCCAGATGCCATTTCACCGATGGGAGGATTATTGCCGAAGGCTGCGTCAACCGGGACTGTGCCGAGCGGCGGGAGAGTTATCTCGCCGAAACCGATCCCTTGGTAATCGTCAGCCGCTGGGAGATCGTGGGCACCTCGTGGGAAGCCAAGGCCAAGGCGCTGGTGAAGGTCCGCTACACCGTCATCGGCACGGCGGAAGGCAACAACATCCATCGCAAGATCGTCCCCCTTGCGGCCCCCCGCGAGGACGAGGTGACCTACAAGGTCTGGAAGCGGAAAGGGCGATGGGTCTGGGTCGATCCCCCCGAGGTGCTCCATGTCGGCTACGAGGGCGTCAGGACGGCGCTGCAGGCGAAGATCGATCGCCTGGAGACAGGTCTTGTCAGGACGCCGGACAACGAACTCTGGCAACGGAACCTGCCCCTATACCGGGAACAACTTGCCGCGCTGGAAGCCCTCCGCCCCCTGGCGGTTCCGCCCGCGTCTCCCTGACGCTCTCCTGCCGTTCCGTGGAGGAGCCGGTAGTCGAGAGGCTTCGTCAATCGCAGTCGCCCACACACCAAGCCAGGACGCGGGAAATCGAAAGGCTTGAAATCGGGTGACACCACTGGTGCAGCAGTCCACTGATTTTCAATTGGGAATCCCATATCCGTCCCTCAGCCCATTAACCTGAGGCGATTGCCCTGTTCCGCTGGCCGGGGACCGTTGACAGGGCGCCCGAGCGGGTCTAACAGCAAAAGCCCCAGCAGGAACGAAAGATAGCCCCATGAGCACCGACCAGTCCGCCACCGCGCCGGCCGTGATCGCCCGCCTGAAGTTCAATTCCGACGGCCTGATTCCGGCCATCGCCCAGCAGCATGACAGCGGCGAGGTGCTGATGATGGCCTGGATGAACCCGGCATCGATCACGGAGACCCTGACCACCGGCATCGTTTGCTATTGGTCGCGATCGCGCGGCAAGTTCTGGCGCAAGGGCGAAAGCTCGGGCCAGGTGCAGAAGCTCGTCGATCTGCGGTGGGACTGCGACGGTGACACTTTGCTGCTCCAGGTCGACCAGAAGGGCGTCGCTTGCCACACCGGCCGCCACAACTGCTTCTTCAACGCCATCCGCGACGGCAAGCCGACGGCAATCGCCGACGTCGAGATCGATCCGGAAACCCTCTACGGATCGTGATGTCGGCTATCCCGCTTTCCGTGGTCACCGGCTTTCTGGGCAGCGGCAAGACCACCCTGGTCGCCGCCCTGCTGCGCCGGCCAGAACTTGCCGACACCGCGGTGATCGTTAACGAATTCGGCACGGTCGGACTCGACCACCTTCTGGTCAAGGAGGTGCTGGACGAGGGCGTCGTTCTGTTGTCGTCCGGCTGTCTCTGCTGCACGGTACGGGGCGCCTTGGCCGAGGCGTTGCGCGACCTGTACCTGAAGCGCGTCCAGGGTAGCATCCCCGAATTCCGCCGCGTCCTGGTGGAAACCTCGGGCTTGGCCGACCCGGCGCCCGTCGTCCATACCCTGATGCGCGATCCCATGGCCGGGGCCTATTACCGCCTGGATGGCATCGTCGCCTGTGTCGACACGCTGTTCGGCGCAGATCAACTGGAACGCCATCCCGAAAGCCTCAGGCAGGTCGCCCTGGCCGACCGCCTGGTGGTGACCAAGACCGACCTGGCACCTTTCGGCCGGAAGGAACGCCTTGCGGCGCGGCTGAGCGAGATCAATCCGGCGGCGCCCGTTCTGGTGGCCGACCACGGGGACGTCGACCCGGCCGCGATCCTGGAAGCCGGCCTGTTCGGCCCGGCATCGCCGGTTCCCGACCTGAAGCGCTGGCTCAATCCCGGGGCCTACGGCGCCGCCCGCCATACCGACGGTATCGCCTCCTTCTGTCTGACCCTGGACCGGCCCGTCGATTGGACCGCCTTTTCCGCCTGGATGAACGACCTGCTCGCCGTCCACGGGGAAAAGGTCCTGCGGATCAAGGGCATGCTCCGGGTGGTGGGGGAAGATCGCCCGTTCGCCATTCATGGCATCAACCACCTGTTCCACCCGCCGCAGCCGCTGCCGCCCGAGGCGGGCTTGGCGCAGTCGACCTTGGTCTTCATCGTCCAGGGTCTGGCCCGGGAAGCGGTGGAAAACTCCCTCCGGATTTCTCTCGCGGCGGCGAGGTAAGGGGGCCGCGTTTTCGGCCCCCATGCCCGCGCTTAGATCGGCAGCACGGTTTCCAGGTGGCCGGCCAAGTCGCGGATCGCGACGTGGGTTAGGTCCTTGGACAGTTCGCCCGCGATCCGCTCGCGAGCCCCGTTCTTCAGCGCCGACCGCAAGTTGCCCAATACCTTGGGCGGGGCGACCAGGATCAGCCGGTCGTAGGCCCTACGGCCGGCGGCCTCGTCCAACATGGCGGCCATCTCGGCGGCGAAGCGTTCCTTGGCGAAGTCGTGAAGATCGATCCTGGGCTCCTTGGCATGGCCGGTGCCGCCGGGCCCGCCTGCGCGGCCAGGACGGTCGGCGCCCCACTCGCGGCTGGGCGCCGAGGACGTGGCGAATTCGTGGTCCATGGCCGGGCGCACACCCTTGCCGGGACCTTCGTTCACCACGACGCGGGCCCGCGAGCCGTCGGCGATCAGGAACCAAGTCCGTGTGGATTTCATGGCAGACGCTCCCTCGTTGAAACTTCGAATGGGGAGCAGCGTCCGATCCAGGGCCGAAGGCCCTTCGGCCGCCGCCTTCTCTGCAACGCATCCATTATACGCTCGATTCCGCCTCGTCTCCAAGGCCACTCGCCGTCTGGATGGATCTCCGGATTGCGGATAGACTGGTCTCCACGGGAGGGCCGTCGAATGCGGGATGTTGATTGGCGTCACAGAACAAGCCCCGTATTTGTGCGAATTTCGCTTCCGACGGCCAAAGGCCAACATGGGAGTACCAAGATGCCGAGCCAATTCTTCAAGACGACGGTCGCGGTTGCCGCTTTGATGCTGGCGACGAGCGTTTCCGCAATAGCCCAGCAGGGCGACGCGGGAAGCGTTCCCGCGGCTCCGACCGCTCCGGCGGCGCCCGCCGTTCCCGCGGCCCAGCAACCGACGCCCCCTTGGGCGCAGCAACAGGGCGGCCAGCGTCCTCCTTGGGCGCAGCAGGGCCAGCAGGGCATGGGCGGCCAGCAGGGCCGGCGCGACTTCGACAACAACCCGCCGGGCATGCGCGGCGGTCCGGGCACCAACTGGGAGAACCCGCCGGGAGCCCAGGGGGGACCCGGAGCTTCGCCCGACCGGCGCATGGGCGGCCAGCAGGGAATGGGCGGCCAGCAGGGCCGGCGCGACTTCGACAACAACCCGCCGGGCATGCGCGGCGGTCCGGGCACCAACTGGGAGAACCCGCCGGGAGCCCAGGGCGGACCCGGAGCTTCGCCTGACCGGCGCATGGGCGGCCAGCAGGGCATGGGCGGCCAGCAGGGCCGGCGCGACTTCGACAACAACCCGCCGGGCATGCGCGGCGGTCCGGGCACCAACTGGGAGAACCCGCCGGGAGCCCAGGGCGGACCCGGAGCTTCGCCCAATAGGCAGGGATGGGGGCAAGGCGGTCCCGGCATGGGGCGCCAAGGTGGCCCCGGCGGCGGTCCGATGATGGGTGGCCCGCAAGGCGGTTCCGGCATGGGGCGCCAAGGTGGTCCCGGCGGCGGTCCGATGATGGGTGGCCCGCAAGGCGGTTCCGGCATGGGGCGCCAAGGTGGCCCCGGCGGCGGCCCGATGATGGGTGGCCCGCAAGGCGGTTCCGGCATGGGGCGCCAAGGTGGCCCCGGCGGCGGCCAGATGATGGGTGGTCCGCAAGGCGGTCCCGGCATGGGGCGCCAGGGTGGTCCCGGCGGTGGTCCGATGATGGGTGGTCCGCGCGGGGGCGGCGGGGGCGGCGGGGGCCCGCGCAACGGCCGCTGACCGGCTGAGAAATGGCCCGGATGCCAGTCCGGGCCATCGCTCTTTCATGGAGTGGGGGGCAGGCCGGTGATCTCGGCTTGGCGGCTCTCGTCCAGAAACAGGCCCATGGCGCCTTCCTCGACGCGGAATCCGAAGCGCTGGTAGAAACTTTCCGTTCCTTCGATGCCCCGCAGATAGACCTTGCAGCGCGGCAGGCGGAGCAGCAGGGCCCCCATCAGGGCCGTGCCGAGGCCCTTGCCCTGGTGGTCGGGGTCGACGGCCATGTCGACGATGGCGGCGAAGTAGATGCCGTCGGAAATCGCCCGGACGGCGCCCACCACCTGGCCGTCCTCCCACGCCACGACGGCCGCGTAGCTGCCGCGGAACGCCGCTTCCACATCGAAGGCGTCCCGTTGCTTGTTACGCGAACGCCGAAACAATTCCGCCAGCTTGGCGAAGTCGATACCGTCCAAGTCGTGGGAAAAAAGGGTCTTGGCTTGCATGGGGCCGTCCTCGGTCCAACGGTCGAAACAAGGCAACAAAAAAGGCCCGCAGAGGCCGCGGACCTTTTTTCAAGGGCGATGGAGGCACGCGTCAGGCGGCCTTGGCCTCCATGGCCTTCACGATGCGTCGCTTGATGCGCCGTGCCTCGTCGCCGAGCTTGGTGCTGGCGATGCCGAGAAGATAGGCGTCGATCCCACCCTTGCTCTCGACCGTCTTGATCGAGCGCGTGGAGAGGCGGATGCGGATGGTATCCCCAAGGGCGTCGCTGAACATCGACACCACCTGCAGGTTGGGCAGGAAGCGGCGACGGGTCTTGTTTTCCGCGTGGCTGCGGTTGTTGCCGGTCAGCACGCCCTTTCCGGACAGCACACACTTTCTCGCCATGGTCCCGATCCTCTCGACATTATCGCGGCGGCGCCGTCTGGCGGCTCCGGGGAGGCGTTCTCATACGGGACGTTTGGGCCCCCGTCAAGGGGAAACCTGCTGGTCCGGCGCATCGCTGGAAGCGGCCAAATCCGCCGCATCGCGTTTCTTCAGGGCGCGGTAGGAACGGACCGCCAGGGGGATGCTGGCCAGATAGAGAATCAGCAGGGTCGCAGCCCCGGCCCACGGGGCACTGATCATGGTGGCGGCCATCAGGCCGAAGAACAGCATCATGGGCAGGACGAAGCGGTGGTCGACCTTGAATTTCTTGAAGGAGAAGGTGGGCAAGGTGCTGACCATCAGGGCGCCGGCGGCGACGAGGAAGAAGCCGATGGCCTCGGTGCCGCGGAACGGATCGTCGCCGAAAAGGTGGGCGAGAATGAGAGGCAGCAGCACCAAGCCGGCCCCGGCCGGCGACGGCACGCCGGTAAAGTAGTTGCGGGTCCAGGCGGGCGGCGTGTCGTCTTCGAGGGCCGTGTTGAAGCGCGCCAAGCGCAGGGCGGCGCACATGACGTAGAACAGCACCAGCAGCCAGGCGCCCGGCCCGGTGTCGCGCAGCGCCCAAAGATAGAGGGTGAGTGCCGGGGCGACGCCGAAGCTGAGGAAGTCCGAGAGGGAATCCAGTTCGGCGCCGAACTTGCTCGCGCCCTTGAGGATACGGGCGACGCGGCCGTCGAGGCCGTCGAAGATGGCGGCGACCAGAATGGCCAGGGCCGCCAAGTCGAAGCGATCCAGCAGGGCGAAGCGGATCGACGACAGCCCGGCGCAAAGGGCCAGCAGCGTCAGCATGTTGGGAATCATGCGGTTGATCGGCAGGCCCTTGAGGCGTTCCCGGCGCAGCGCGCGGCGTTCGGCGGTGGTCATTATCGGACTTCCCCGCGGCGCGGCGGCTCGCGCGACGCCAGGTCGGCGATCACGGTTTCCCCGGCGATGGTCTTCTGGCCGACGCAGACCTGAGGCGCGGCGTTGGCCGGCAGGTAGGTGTCGACCCGGCTGCCGAAGCGGATCAGGCCGAAGCGCTCCCCGGCCTGGAGTTCGTCCCCTTCCTTGACGAAGCAGACGATGCGCCGCGCCACCAAGCCGGCGATCTGCACGAAGGCGATATCCTGCCCGGCCGGGGTGGTCAGGCGCACGCACTGGCGTTCGTTGAACTCGCTGGCCTTGTCGAGGGAGGCATTGACGAAGCGGCCGGGCACATAGGCCAGTTTGCCGATCCGCCCCGCCAGGGGCGCGCGGTTCACATGGACGTTGAACACGTTCATGAAGATGCAGACCCGCGGCCGGGGATCGTCGCCCATGTCGAGTTGAGGCGGGGGAACCGCCTCGTCGATCAGGCAGACCACCCCGTCGGCCGGCGCGACGGCCAGGGACTCGCCCTGCGGCGTGACACGGTCGGGATCGCGGAAGAAATAGGCGCACCAAGCGGTCAACGCCACGCCCAGCCACCCCAACGGCTCGGCCACGAAGGCCAAGCCCAGGGTTGCCGCGGCGAAGACGGCGATGAACGGCCAGCCAGCCGGATGAATCGGAACGAGGATGATGTTCAGCACGAGGGGCTCCCAGGATTTTGCCCGTCTCCTCTTATAGCCGGGGAGCCACCCGACAGGGAAGCCACTTCGCCACTTGCCGGATGGAGCCGGGGCCGTCATAGTTCCTTCGCCGACAAGGCTGTGGGTGGGAGAACGGGAACTTTGGCCCCATCGAAGGACATGATCGCGACCGGCGAGGGGGCGGGGCGTGCGGGAATCGGCCAACCCGATCCCGACCATCATTTGGTACGCCGGTCCCAAGGACGGCCGCTAGCCTTTACCTTCAGCTTTCGTGGGGTGCTGTTCGCCGGCCAGGCGGAAAGCACCTACGACCGCAGCCGTCTGCGTCTCCGGGCCGATCTTGGCCCGCTGCCCTATACGGCGGAGTCGTCGGCCAAGCGGACCAACGCCCTGGCCATCGTCGGGGCCGCGTCGCGGGCCCTGGGAGGCCGCATGCGGCTATCGCCCGATCAGCATATCCTGCTTCTTGAGGAACTGGGGTTCGACATCCCCCTCACGCCGCGCGACTTGATGGCCAACACGGTACGCCTCGTTCTCGAGGCCAAGCCTTACCTCGACTTGCTATCGCTGCTGGTGCAGCCGCCGGAGGCGAAGAGCATTCTCCTCTCCGCCCCCGGCCGAGCCTGAAAATCCGCTCGATTCAGAGCTTCTTGCCGTGCTTCGCCAGGTATTCGGCGACGCCGTCCGGGTTCGCCTTCATGCCGGGCTTGCCCTTCTGCCAACCGGCCGGGCAGACCTCGCCGTGCTGTTCGGTGAACTGGAGCGCGTCGACCATGCGTAGCGCCTCGTCCACATTGCGGCCCAGCGGCAGGTCGTTGACCACCTGATGGCGCACGGTCCCCTGTTTATCGATCAGGAAGGTGCCGCGCAGTGCCACCGCCTCGTTGACCAGCACGTCGTAGTCGCGGGCGATCTGCTTGGTCAGGTCGGCGACCAGCGGAAATTGAATCTGTCCCAGGCCGCCGTGCTTGATCGGGGTGTTCTTCCAGGCCAAATGGGTGAAGTGCGAGTCGACGGACACGCCGACCACTTTGACATTGCGCTTGGTGAATTCCTCCAGGCGGTGATCGTGGGCCAGGATTTCCGACGGACAGACGAAAGTGAAGTCCAGCGGGTAGAAGAACAGCAACCCGTAATGCCCCTTGAGATGATCCCGGAAATGGAACGCCTCGACGATGGAATTGTCGCCCATCACGGCGGGAGCGGTGAAATCGGGGGCGGGCTTTCCAACCAGAACGGCCATGGTTACCTCCAGTGAATTGGAAAAATTATAAAACCGCTTGGCGTTCTAGACCATGCCTGGGCTTCTGCCAAGCCGGGAGTCGCAAAATCCGGCATTCCCAGGCAGGGCGCCGCAGTCGGTACCGCGATCATCCGCAACGGTAGATATTCGATCCATGAAATCGATAGAAACCGGATAATATACAAAACGTTACTGGACAGCGTGATCCGATGCCACCAGATTGATGGAAAATTCACGGTGTTTTTTCCCTAAGGGATATGCCATTGGCGCTGCCCCCCGGCTTCCGGCAACTTCCATCCTTCGCCGTATCCAGTGCGGCGGTGGTGCTTGCGCTAGCGGGAGTGGTGGCATTTCTGTTCAAAGAGGAATCGAACCGGGCCTTGATCGCCGAGACGGAACGGGACGGTATCGTTCTCGCCAACATGATCCGCAACTCGCAGGGGGGGGCCATCCACCGTCTGGTCTCCGACGCGGTCGGCGAGGATGCGGAAAGCATCCGCGCCTTGTCGTCCCAATCCGTCCTGCGATCCGGGTTTGTCGACTTGGCGGCCGGTACGCCGGTGGTGGAACTGAAGGTCTACGACTCCGGCGGTACCGTGGTCTATGCCGGGGACCCGGCCGAGATCGGCCATAGCGCGGCTTCCCATCCGGATTTCCTGTCCGCCATGCTGGAGCGTGGCGCCAGCCGCCAAGTGCTGCGCGGCAACGCCACTGTCGTGGTGACAAGCCTGCCGCTGGTCATCGACGGGCATCGGCGCCTTGGGGTTCTGGAGATCCAGACCGACATTTCGGACTCCCTGGAACGCATCGCCGCCCGTTCCCTCGTCGTCGGTGGCAAGTCCATGGGGTTTCTCGCCGCTTTGTGGCTGGTGCTGCTCGCCATCGTGGCCCGCGGCGACCGGGTGCTCCGTCACCAGGGGGAGGAACTGGCGCGCCTTGCCGGCACGGACGAATTGACGGGACTGGCCAATCGCAGACAGCTCTGGGGGATGGCGAGCCGCGAATTCCAGAGGGCTTTGCGGCACGGTCGGCCGCTGTCGGTGATCATCATGGACATCGATCGCTTCAAGATGGTCAACGACACCTTCGGACATGCGGTCGGCGACCAAGCCATCCGGGCCTTGGGCGATGCCATTGCCCGAAATCTTCGCACCACCGATCTGGCCGCCCGCCTGGGCGGAGACGAGTTCCTTCTTCTGCTGCCGGAAACCGATGCGGCGGGTGCGGCCGGGCTGGCCGAACGCCTCGCCGCCGAGATGGACATCCTCCGCCTGGTCAGCATGGGCGGGCAGCGGATTTCCTGCAGCTTGGGACTGGCCGAGGCCATCGAGGGACTGGACGTCACCTTCGACGATCTGGTGGCCCGTGCCGACGGCGCCCTATATGCCGCCAAGCGCGGGGGCCGGGCGCGGTACGAACTCCACGTTCCCGTCCCCGCCCGCGATGCGGTCTAGCCCCTCGGTCGCTTTGTGTCGCAATTTGTGCCAATCCGACGGTTGTTTCTTGCCCTTGCGCGAGGACAATCCAGAAGGGGGCAAATGGATTTTATCCGGTAGGGCCGGCTAACTTCTGGGGGGCATCCCTTCGGAGGCGAAGGTCCGACGCGGCTGCTTCCGGCGGGGGAATGGAAGATGGAAAGCTGTAGCGTCATCGTGGTTGAAGGCGAGGCCATGCTTCGCGACGGCCTCGTCGAGGGGCTTCGCCGCGAAGGCATCGCCGCCGCCGGCAGCGGCGACACTCTGGGTTTCTATCGCAGTCTGACCGGAAAGGCCTTCGACGTCGCCGTGGTCGACCTGGAATTGCCGGAACAGGAGGGCTACGAAATCGTCCACCATCTCCGGAGCACGACCGACATGGGCATCGTCGTCCTGACTGTCGGCGAAGACCCCATGAACCGAATCCGCGGCTACCAGGCCGGCGCCGACCTCTGTTTCGTCAAGCCGATGATGGCGCGCGAGCTGGCGGCCGTGGTCAACAATATGGTCTCGCGCATCCATCGGCGCCCCACGGTCGATGGCACCGCGAATTGGCGCTACGATCCCGTCTATTGGGTGCTGAAGGCGCCCGGCGGCACGTCGATCCGCCTGACACCCAAGGAAAAGACGCTGCTCGACCTTCTGGTCGGGAACTCCGGCCGGACGGTGACCCGTTCGCAAATCCTGGGTGCTCTGGAATACGGGGACGGTTCCCTCGGCAATCGCAACCTGGATACGCTGATGCGCCGGCTGCGACGCAAGGTCCAGGAAACCGCGGGGGAAGAGCTTCCCGTTCAGACGGTGCATGCGGTGGGTTATGTATTCACCGCCCAGGTGTCGGCCCGCTAGAGCAATTCCCACTTTGACGGAATTGCTCATCGCTCCGCCCGAAGGGTGGAGACAGGGGCCCGGAAAAGGGCGACGCCCGGCGGGGGAGGAACCGCCGGGCGTCGGATCTACTGCCTGAACTGTGGGGAAACAGGGAGGACTCAGGCAGCGATGGGCTGGGTGATCTTCTCGATGGCGACGTTCACGCGGGCGCTGAGGGGCGAGATGGCATTCTCGGCCACCGCCAGCGACAGATCGGAAAGCTTGCGTGACTCGTTCATCGCCTTCTCGTAGTTGATCTTGGCGTAGTCGCTGCCGACCTTGATCGCCTCGGGCAGGGTCTTGCAGCCCAGGAGGGCCTTGGTGGCGGCGACGCTCTCTTCCACGGAGGCCTGGGCCAGGCCGAACATGACCTTGTGCAGGTCCTGCACGCCCTTGACGAAGACGGTGCCCGACTTCATCACGGCATCCACGTTGTCCTTGCCGAAGCCGACGATGTCCTCGTAGCTCTTGAAGGCATCGGTGCCGACCTTGACGGCGGCTTCGACCTGCTCGCGGGTCATGGCGACGGCCTTTTCCACGCTCTTGGCGGCCACATCGGTACCGGCCTTGACGGCGGCTTCCAGGGTTTCCTTGCCGGCTTCGACGGCGGCTTCCATCTGCTCGCGGGGATTGGCGGGCTTCTTGTTGCTGTTTGCGGTCATCTTCGTGCTCCTTGGCATGTGCTATCCGGTTGCGGGCCGCATGGCCCACGGGGCGGACTCTTTGGGGCCCGGCCCCGTCGATTCCATTTGCTGCACTGCAGCATCACGATGAATATAGGCGGCCGCCCAGGCTCCGTCAAGCCCATTTTTGTGCAGTGCACAATGGCGATGGAAATCTACAGTTAATTATATGATACTGAACGACATTTCTCATAAAATAAGGGGCTGAATCCGGCCTCAAGCTTCGCTAGTGCACTCAAAATCGGGAACCCAGGCTCCAAAGGCCTCCCTCGCCGATACGAACCCGGAAGGCGCGATCCTCTCCTGGCGAGGGTTGGGTCTTGCCGTAAAGCTCGAACTTGCTGGTCTTGCGCGGCGGATTCACCGCCACGCCGGTGAAGTCCCAGGCGAACAGCGGCTTGTCGAAGCGCAGCCCCAGGAAGGCGGGCGAGGGCCACTCGTAGCCGGTGAACACCATCCGGCCTTCCGAACATCCGGCGACGATCCAATAGAAGCCGTCGGAATCCAATTCCAGCCCCACCGCGGCCGGGCCGAAGACGCCGCTGTCCTTCAAGGCGGTTCGGAACGCGGCCAGATCCTGGGCACGGAGGTCGGTGCGAGCCACCTTGTCCCGCCAGGGCGAGAAGGGGTCCGGATGGGCCGGATCGATGTCGACGTTGGCCAGATTGGCGGTGGTGTTGACCTTGGCGGTCAGGCGTGCGCCGCCGTCGGGGGCCCCGGCTTCGATTTCGTAGGCTCGTACCTGTTCCTGGTAGACGGCGTTGTAAACCAAACGCCAACGCTCCGGCGCCCCCGCCCGGCAGCCGGCGCGGATGTCGTCGGCGCTCAGGTAGCTGAGCCAACTGGCCTTGCGGGCCACCGGATGGTCGGCGCCGGTATACTGGCAGCCCGCCAGGGCAGGGATGGCGACGAGAAAGATCAACCACTTGTTCCATCTGGTCTTTGTCAGGCCGGTGCGCATCGCATTAACCCTTTTTTCAGCACGGGAGGCCACCATGGTAGCCGAATCGTCGTTCCCGAATAAGCAACAAGGCGAGGCCCCATGCTCCGCGCCCTTCCAGCTCCTTCCTCTCCGGCCCGCGCGGCCGAAAGCCGTGGACAGCGTGACCGGTCTCCCCTAGACTTCCACGCCATTGGCCGGATCGACCATAAGGGACCCGGAAGCTTGACGGACACGACGGATATCCTCGCTCCCCGCCGCGCCCGAGGCAAGATGTTGCGCCGCATCGCCGCGACCCTGGCGCTTGCCTTCCTGCCCTGGTTGCCGACAGAGGCCCAGGCCGCCAAGTACGCATCGCTGGTCATCGACGCCGCCAGCGGCCAGGTTCTGCATTCGGTCGATCCCGACCGCCAGGTCCATCCCGCCTCGCTGACCAAGATGATGACCTTATACATGCTGTTCGATGCCCTCGAACACGGCAAGGTCGCCCTGGACACGCGCATGCCGGTTTCGGTCCGTGCCGCCGGTCAGGCGCCGACCAAGCTGGCCCTGGAACCCGGCGAGTTCCTGCTGGTTCGCGAAGCCATTCCCGCCATGGTCATCAAGTCGGCCAACGATGCCGCGGTCATCACCGCCGAAATGTTGGGCGGCACCGAGGCCGAGTTCGCCAAGATGATGACCGCCAAGGCACGCGCCTTGGGCATGACCCAGACCACCTTCCACAATGCATCCGGGTTGCCGCACAAGGCGCAGTTCACCACGGCGCGCGACATGGCCAAGCTGGCCCTCGCGCTGCAGCGGCACTTCCCGCAGCATTACCACCACTTCGCCGCCACCGAGTACGACTTCCGCGGCGAGACGCTACGCACTCACAACAAGCTGCTCCATTCCTACGACGGCGCCGACGGCATCAAGACCGGCTATATCCGCGCCTCGGGATTCAATCTGGTGTCCTCGGCGCGGCGAGGCAAGCAACGCCTCGTCGGCGTGGTCTTCGGCGGCATCTCGCCGGTCGACCGCAACCGTCACATGGCGGCTTTGCTCGATAAGGGATTCGACTCCCTCGATGGCCGCAGCGGCGCGCCGATCGCCGACTTGGCGGCGGTCGACGGCCCGGTCGACGCGAGCGCGTCCGAAGGCGATTACGATCCGGCGCCCGTCCGCAAGGCGGCCAAGCGTGGCAAGGCCAAGGCCGAAAGGGAATCCAAGGTCGCCAAGGTTTCCCGTCCCGCCATCCGCCCGACGGAGTCCGATGGCGATGCCGAGGCCCCGACGGCTGGAGGCGGGGGCGCCTTCGGCGTGCAGGTGGGGGCCTTCCAGTTGCCCGGCCAAGCCAAGGACGCGGCCCGCAAGGCCATGGTCAAGGTGGCGGGGGCCACCGGTGGCGGCACCGCCCATGTGGAGACCGTGCAGCAGAAAGGCAAGACCGTCTATCGCGCCCGCGTGATGGGCCTGTCCAAGGACCAGGCGGCCAAGGCCTGCAAGGTCCTGGCGAAGTCCAAGACTCCTTGCCTGGAAGTCCGCGCCACCGGCATCGATCAGTTGGCCCAGGCGGAACGGTAAGGACTCCCTTCCGGAATGCCAGAATCCTTGGTTCTGCGAATCCAATTCTGCTACCATGGCAAGGCATGGAAGAACCATGGGGCATGGCTCATGGGCGTGGAGACACCCCGGAAATCCGGGGGGTGAGCCAAGGAGTCGCCGATGACAGGAGCGTGGGAATCCGTCCGGCACCCGCTTATTTTTGGTCTGGTGGGGGCATGGTTCTTTTGGGGAGCGGCCGGCGGCGCCGCACCCGTGTCCGCGCAGGCGGAAGCCTTGACGTTCGGGGTTGTTCCCCAGCAATCGGCCACCAAGCTGGCTGAGGCCTGGACTCCTTTCCTGAAGAAGCTCGGGGAGGATGCGGGGATTCCCCTCCAGTTCAGGACGGCGACCGACATCCCCACTTTCGAGAAGAGGCTGGCCGAGGGCGAATTCGACTTCGCCTACATGAATCCCTATCACTACACCGTGTTTCATCGCAACCCTGGCTACCAAGCCTTCGCCAAGGAAAAGGACAGGATGATCCAGGGCATCCTGGTGGTCAGGAAGGATTCCTCCATCCAATCCGTCCAGGAACTGACGGGACTAACCCTGGCTTTTCCGGCGCCGGCTGCGTTCGCAGCAAGTGTGTTGCCACGGGCCGCTTTGACAAAGGAAGGGGTGAGGTTCCTCCACAAGTTCGTTTCATCCCACGATTCGGTCTACCGGACTGTAGCGGCCGGCCTTTATCCGGCAGGGGGCGGGATCGTTCGGACCTTCGACGGCATGGACCCCGAGATCCGCGACCAACTACGGATTCTCTGGCGAACCGAGACTTATACGTCCCATGCCATTGCTGCCCATCCGCGGGTTCCTTCTCAGGTATTGAAGGTCGTGTTCCAGGCGATGTCGGGAATGGGCCGCGACCCCATCGGCAGTCAACTTCTGGACAAGCTCTCATTCAAGGGGTTCGAGGCGGCGGTCGACCGCGATTGGGACGATGTCCGCGCACTGGGCGTCATTCTCCAGGAGTAGGGGCATGTCATTCCGCCTGAAGACCATTCTAGGGGTGGCGGTGATCGAGGCCCTTCTCCTTGCCATCCTGATTGGGAGCAGCCTGGCCAATCTACGCGAATCCCACGAGGCGGAGATCGCCAAGCGCGTCGATACCATGCTGACGCTCTTCGCCAGCATTGCCAAGGATGCCGTCCTGGCCAGCGACTTGGCCACCTTGGACAGCGTGGTTAGGGAAGTCCGAGGGAATCCTGGCGTCGTTCATGCGCGGGTGATCGATTCCGCTGGACATCAGTTGGCGGACAGCGGCGTTTCGGACCTGTCAGGCGATATGATCGGCCGCTATTCCAGGGGCATCGCGGTCGCGGATGTCGAATACGGACGTGTTGAAGTCTCCCTATCCTTGGCGTCCGTGGAAGAGGCCAAGCGGGATGTCCTCCAGCAAATCGCCCCCATCGCGGTTCTGGAGATGATCTTGGTGGCCTTGTTCTCGTTCCTGCTTGGCCTCTATCTCACCCGGCAGTTGGGTCGGTTGGAAGAGGGCGCGAAACATCTGGCCATCGGCAAATTCGGATACCAAATCCCCGTTTGGGGGCGGGACGAGTTGGCGCGGACGGCAGCCAGCTTCAACGAGATGTCCAGCCGCATCCACGACCTGTACCGTCAGATCAGCGAAAGCCAAGCTCGTTACGAGCGCCTGTCCGAACTGACCGCCGAGGGAATCATCATTCACGACGGGACCAGGATACTCGACGTGAACACGTCCTTCTGCCGCTTGTTCGGCTTCGACCGGAAGGAACTGGTGGGCCAGAGCTTTCTGCATCTTCCGACCAAGGAATCGCGGGAAACGATCAGACGGAACATCGTGGCCGGAAATCAAGATCCCTACGAGGCGGACATGCAGCGCAAGGACGGCAGCATCTTTCCCGCGGAAGTCTGCGGTCGGAACGTCGTTTACGACGGTGTTTCCGTCCGGGTCGCCAGCGTCCGGGACATCAGCGAGCGGCATCGCGTGGAAGGGATGCTGCGCAAGCTATCCATGGCTATCGAACAAAGCCCCGTCAGTGTCGTTATCACCGACCTGAATGGTGCGATCGAATATGTCAATCCCCGGTTCTGCCAGGCCACCGGATATACCCTGGAAGAGGTTCAGGGCAGAAATCCCCGCATTCTCCAGTCCGGGCGAACGGCGCCGGAAGTTTACGACGATCTCTGGCGGACTTTGATGGCGGGGGCAGTCTGGCACGGCGAGATGGTCAACAAGCGTAAGAATGGAGATATCTATTGGGAATTCGCCTCGATTTCTCCCATCAAGGACCGGGACGGCAGGATTACCCACTACGTTGGCGTCAAGGAGGACGTCACCAACCGCAAGATGGATGAAAGGAAGGTCATCGAGGCAAGTGCCGCCCTGCAGCGTTCTAACGCCGACCTCGAGCAGTTTTCCTATGCCATTTCCCATGACCTCCAGGCTCCATTGCGCAATATCGTGAGTTTTCTCCAATTGCTGCAGCACCGATTCAAAGCGCAGCTTGGAGGGGAGGGCGACGAACTGATCGCCATTGCCGTCGACAGCGGCAAGCGTATGACGGCGATGATCCGGGATTTGCTTGAGTTCTCGCGGGTGAACACCCAAGGAAACATCTTTGGCGTCGTCGATCTTAACAGGGCAGCCACGCAGGCTCTGTCCAATCTCCGCATTGCCGTGCAAGAAGCCGATGCTCGCGTGGATGTGGAAGACCTTCCCGTCGTCCTTGGCGATAGCAGCCAGTTGATGCGCTTGTTCCAGAACCTCATTGGCAACGCCATCAAATATCGACGATCCGATGTCGTCCCGTCAGTTTCGGTTACATCACGGAAGGACGGGGAGGGCTGGGAAATTACCATTGCCGACAATGGAATCGGCATCGACTCCCGACAGTTCGATCGCCTCTTCAAGGTCTTCCAGAGACTCCACGGGCCCAACGAATTCGAAGGTACGGGTGTTGGCCTGGCGGTCTGCCGCCGCATCGTCGAACGTCACGGCGGGCGCATTTGGGTGGAGAGCGACCCCGGCCAGGGCAGCCGATTCATCTTCACCCTTGGCTCTGCAACAGCCCCGACGCCAGGGAGCGATTGATCGCCGCCATGGCCTCCAAGGCCTTGCGGTCGTGGCCAGCCGCCAACAGTGCGAACGTCTGCTTGTCCATGAACAAGCTGAGGGCGACGATCTGCCCCTTGAGAGGCTCGGGCAGGCGGCTGTCCGGGCCTGCGACGTCCGCCTGCACGACGGTCCAGAGGTTGTTGTTGAAGCGCAGGGCCTTGGCGAGAGCCGCCGGGTGGTCCACGGCTTGGGCCAGCAGGGCGGCGGCCTTGGCGAAGGCCTGGCCTTCCAGGCGCCGGCCGCTTAAGGAAGCCGTGGACGTGCGGGAATAGGCGCCGTAGCCGCCCGGCTTCACGGATCAGGCCGTTCCGGACATCAGGCCGGCGATGGCCGCGTCCGAATTGGCCGCCATGCGCAGGCTGTTGCCGGCGAAGGCTTCCTGGACGTTGGCGGCCATGGCGCGCGCCGCTTCCTCGCCGAGATCGGAAGCCACCAGCTTGTCGGCGCCGGCCTGCAGGACGTTGGACAGATTTTCGGTGAAGGCGTCCCGCACCTGGAGGATGGCGGCGTTGGCGCCCATGGCGGAAGCGTTGGCCTGGACCGTCCGGCGCGCCGTGTCGGCGGCGTCGATGGCCGCCTCGATGCTCGCCAGG
Source organism: Magnetospirillum sp. WYHS-4 (assembly GCA_039908345.1). NCBI lineage: Bacteria > Pseudomonadati > Pseudomonadota > Alphaproteobacteria > Rhodospirillales > Rhodospirillaceae > Magnetospirillum > Magnetospirillum sp. WYHS-4. The sequence goes on along the minus strand of JAMOBD010000006.1, from coordinate 58,172 downwards.
TCGGCGAAATCGTTGTAGGCGGTGGCGGCGCTGCCGACGCCCAGGCTGGTCACGTCCGAGGCCTTGCCGTCCACGGTCAGTTCGGTGCCCGGCTTGTCGCTGGCGGAAACCCGCAAGGAGTCGGCGGGATTGGCGACCAGGTTGGTGCCCCGGTACGAGACGTCGCCGGCCAAGGCGTCCATCTGCCGGCGCACCACGTCGAACTGCTTGGCCAGTTCGGCCCGCTGGTCCTCGTTGCCGGCCGCCGCATAGGCGATACCCTTCAACTGGTCGGTCAGTTTGCCGATGGCTTCCAGCCCCACCTGGGTGGCGGCCAGGGTGTCGATGCCGCGGCCGATGTCGGCCTTGACGTTGGCAAGTTCCTGGACCCTGGCGGTCAGTCCCTTCGATTGCAGGAACCGGACCGCGTCGTCGGCGATTCCGGAGACCTTGCGTCCCGTGGCCAGCCGTTGCGTCGCTGCCTGCCGCGCTTCGGTGGCGTCCCGGCGATGGCTGACGATGGACCGTTGGACAGAACCCAGGGCGATATCGGACATCGGAAGGCACTCCTTCTGGAGACCCGCACATCATGCCACCGAAAGGTCAGCCTGCGAAGTGACTCCAGTCACTCTCAGGTTCCGGCGTGGGCCCCGTCCATGTCGGCGGGGAGGTTCAGGCCCGCATTCTCCAGGCACTCCCGCAGATCGGCCTTCAGGCGTTCCAGCCCCTCGTAGGTGGCCGATTCGCAACGGGCCACCAGCACAGCCTGGGTATTGGAGGCCCGCACCAGCCACCAGCCGTCCTCGGTGTCGACGCGCAGGCCGTCGATGGAATTGATGCGGATGCCCGGCCGGCGGGCGAGGGCGGCGCGCACCGCTTCCACCACTTCGAACTTGCGGTCTTCCGGGCAGTCGAAGCGCAGTTCCGGCGTATTGACCAGGGCGGGCAGGGCGTCGCGCATCTCGGCCAGGCTGACGTCCGTGCGGGCCAGGATGGACAGCAGGCGGAGCGCGGCATAGAGCGCGTCGTCGAACCCGTACCAGCGGTCGGCGAAGAAGATGTGGCCGCTCATCTCGCCGGCCAAGGGCACGTCGTCTTCCGCCATCTTGGACTTGATGAGGGAATGGCCGGTCTTCCACAGCAGGGGCTTGCCGCCCAAGCGGGCGATCTCGTCGACGAAGACGCGGCTGGCCTTCACGTCGGCGATGATGGGGGCGCCCGGCCGTTCCGCCAGCACCTCGCCGGCCAGGACCACCAGCAGCTGGTCGCCCCACAGCACCCGGCCCATGCCGTCCACCACGCCGATGCGGTCGCCGTCGCCGTCGAAGGCGAGCCCCAGGTCGCAGGACTCGCGGGCCACCAGGTCCTTCAATTGGGCCAGGTTGGCTTCCACCGTGGGGTCGGGATGATGGGCGGGGAAGGTGCCGTCGATGGCCTCGTTGATGAGGACGTGGTGGCCCGGCAACTCCTTGACCAAGCGCTGCACGGCCTCGCCGGCCGCGCCGTTGCCCGGGTCCCAGGCCACGCGCAGGCTGCGGTGGCCGCGCCAGTCTTCGAGCAGGCGGGCGATGTATTCGTCCATCACGGGGCGGTCGATCACCAGGGCGCCGGGGGCGGTATCGTAGCCGCCGCCCGCCGCGATGGCGCCCAGGCGCAAGATGGCCTCGCCGAAGAAGGGCTTGTGCTTCAGCACCATCTTGACGCCGTTGTAATGGGACGGATTGTGCGAGCCCGTTATCATCAACGCCCCGTCGGTTTCCAGCAGCCGGTCGGCGAAATAGAGCATGGGCGAGGGCCCGACACCGATCCGGTAGATCTTCAGGCCGGCCTTGGCGAGGCCGTCTACCAGGGCTGCTTCCAGTTCCGGGGAACTGAGGCGGCCGTCGCGGCCCACCGCCACGCTGCGCCCGCCGCCTTCCCGCACCACGGTGCCGAAGGCCCGGCCGACGGCATAGGTGTCGGCCGCCGAAAAGGTATCGCCGACGATGCCCCGGATGTCGTAGGCCCGGAGGATGGACGGATGCAGGTTGCGGTAGTCCATCAGGTAATCACCGTCGGCTCGGGGCGGCCGGTGCGGGCTTCGATTTCCGCCAGGTCGCGGGCGATGGCGATCAGGTCGGCCAGTGCCGTCTGGGTTTCCTGGCCGTGCCTGGCCGGATCGGGCTCGTAGCGTTCGATGTAGACGCGGAGCGTGGCGCCTTCCGTGCCGGTGCCCGACAGGCGGTAGACGATGCGCGAGCCGCCCTGGAACATCACCCGGACGCCCTGCTTGGCGCTGACGCTGCCGTCCACCGGATCGGTGTAGGCGAAGTCGTCGGCCGCCGCGACCGTCAGCGCGCCAAACTTGCGGCCGGGCAGGGAGCCGCAGAGACCGCGCAGATGCTCCACCAGCCCGTCGGCGGCCTTGCTGTCGACGCCCTCGTAGTCGTGGCGGGAATAGTAGTTGCGCCCGAAGCGGCCCCAGTGCTCCCGCACGACTTCGGCGACCGATTGGCGGCGGACGGCCAAAACCTGCAGCCACATCAGCACGGCCCACAGGCCGTCCTTTTCCCGCACGTGGTCGGACGAGGTGCCGAAGCTTTCCTCGCCGCAGAAGGTGGCCTTGCCGGCGTCCAGCAGGTTGCCGAAGAACTTCCACCCCGTGGGGGTCTCGAAGCAGGGCAGGCCCAGGGCCGCCGCCACCCGGTCGGCGGCCTCGCTGGTCGGCATGGAACGGGCCACGCCGGCGATGCCCTTGGCATAGGCGGGCGCGCAGGCGGCATTGGCCGCCAGCACCGCCAGGCTGTCCGACGGCGTCACGAAGAAGTTGGCGCCCAGCACCATGTTGCGGTCGCCATCGCCATCGGAGGCGGCGCCGAAGTCGGGGGCCCGGGACCCGAACATTTCTTCGACCAGTTCGTGGGCATGGACCAGGTTGGGGTCCGGATGGCCGCCGCCGAAGTCCTCCAGCGGCACGCCGTTGATGACGGTACCGGCCGAAGCGCCCAGGCGCCTTTCCAGAATCTCCTTGGCATAAGGCCCGGTCACCGCGTGCATGGCGTCGAAGCGCATGCGAAAGCCCGACTTGAACAGGGTGCGCAGGGAATCGAAATCGAACAGGCTTTCCATCAGTTCGGCGTAATCGGCCACCGGATCGATCACATCGACCGCCATGTCGCCCAATTTGACCGAACCCGGATGCTCCAGGTCCACGTCGGGGACGTCCAGAATGCGATATTCGCGAATGTTCCCGGTGCGGGCGAAGACCGCTTCGGTCACCTTCTCGGGTGCCGGCCCGCCGTTGGTGACGTTGTACTTGACCCCGAAATCGCCTTCCGGCCCGCCGGGGTTGTGGGACGCCGACAGCACGAAGCCGCCGAAAGCCTTGTGCTTGCGGATGACGCAGGAAACGGCGGGGGTGGACAGGATGGCGCCCCGGCCCACCAGAACTCGGCCGAATCCGGCGGCGGCGGCCATCTTGAGAATCGTCTGCGCGGCCTCGCGGTTCCAGTAGCGGCCGTCGCCGCCCAGCACCAGGGTCTCACCCTTGTAGCCCTCCAGCACGTCGAACACCGACTGGACGAAGTTCTCCAGGTAGCGGGGCTGGCGGAACACGGCGACCTTCTTGCGCAACCCCGAGGTGCCCGGCTTCTGGCCATCGAAGGGTGTGGTGGGAATGATCCGGATGTCCATCTGCCGCTCCTGCCCCGATCGGTTGACGGGGCGCATTCTACACGATTGGCCGGGGCCTTCCACCCCCCAGGGCATATCCATCGACCCGCCTATGCGATAAGACCGATTGCGGAATTGCGATAATATGCGGACAATCTTTGGTGATTCCCCGGCCAAGGTCCAGGTCGATTGCGTCCAGAAGGGGCGAGGCCATGAAGCAGCGCCATCTTGATCGCTTCCGAGCGACGCGCCAGCAGCCGGGCGAGGAGATTCTCGCCTATGGCGACGGCCAGATCGGCAATCCGCTGGAGGACGGTGTCCGTCCGGGCGGCGACGGCATGCTGATCCTCACCGACCGGCGCTTGGTCTTTCTTTCGAGCTTCCTGTTCCGCGAGGTCTGCGAGGAGATGCCGTTGGCCCGGATCTACGAGATCGAGTACCGCTCGGTGCTCGGCTACCATACCTTGGAATTCAAGACGCCGGACGGTTCCTTCTTCTTCCGCTCGTCCAGCAAGGACAGCCGCGATACCCTGCTGAAGCGGGCCGCCCGTCTGCTCGACCTGGGCAAGGTCGCCCCCCGGGAAGTTCGGGTCTAGTGGGCCAGCAGCGGCCAGCCGTTCACTCCGCCCCAGACGATCGACGCCGCCAGGGCCAAGGCCAGGCCGGCCCGCCATAGCGGTTCCAGGGTCGGGAAGGGCTCGCCCGCGTGGCCTGCGGCGCTCTTGTAGCCGGTGATCATGGGGCGGGTCAGATTTTCCTTCCGCACCAGCAGGTAGGCCAACACCGCCCCCACGTGGACCGCCACCAAGCCCAGGATCGCCCAGTAGCCGATCTTGTGGAGGCCGGTGAAGCGCTTGGCGGTGGCGGCGGAAACCGTATGCTTGAGAGGGCCGCTGACTAGGATGTCGTCGGTGGCGAACAGGCCCATCGTGCCCTGGAAAGCCAGCATCGCCAGCAACGCCAGCACCATCAGGGCGCCTAGAGGGTTGTGGCCGTAAGGATGGATTTCCCCGCGCAGGTAGGCGGCAATGGCGCGGGGCCCGCGGACGAAATCGGCGAAACGGGCGGTGGAACTTCCGATCATGCCCCAGATCAGGCGGAAAGCCAGCAAGGTCAGGATGGCGTAACCGTTCCATTTGTGCCAGGTCATGGTCACGTCGCCGAACTTGGCGCTCAGGAAGGCGTCGGCCACCAGCGCCACGAGGGCCCAATGGAAAAGGCGGGTCGGCAGGTCCCAGACGCGGACCTCGACCCCGGAACCGGAAGAGTTGCCGTGTTTCATGCCCCTAATGTCGCGGGGCGAGGCCGGCCGGGTCAAGGGCCGATGTCGGGCCGGGGCTTTCGGCTTGCGTCTGGGTGGTGGCGCATATAGGGTGACGCGGAGTCTCTGAGAGGGATCGTTTTCTATGGCCGACGACGAAAACGAAGTCAGCGTCATCCGTCCGCCCGACACCTTGAAGTCCAAGGTCCGCGAGGGCGGACCCGGTGCCGTCGATCTGGCGGCGCTGGAGCGTGCGGAGGCGGTGATCGCCAACCTGACCGACAGCTATTTGCAGTGGGTGCAGGAAGATCTGGTCAAGATCCAGACCGCCTACGATGCCCTGGCTGCCGCTCCCGAGGCCGAACGCAAGGCCGCCGCCGACCGGGTTTTCCAGGTCGCCCATGACATCAAGGGCCAGGGCGGCAGCTTCGGCTACAACCTGATGACCGTGATCGGCAACAGTCTCTGCCGCTTTATCGAAAGGGAGCCGGACCCGAGCCCCAAGCATGTGGACGTCATCAAGGTCCACGTCGATTCGCTGAAGCTGGTCATCGCCCAGAACCTCAAGGGCGACGGCGGCCCCTTGGGCGAGAAGCTGCTGGCCGGGCTGAACGCGGTCATCGACAAGGTGGCGGCCAAATAGGCCGCCCGCCATGGAAACCTTCGGCGACTACAGCCGGTACGTAGTGGCCATGCTGGCCATCCTCGATCCCTTTTCGGCCATTCCCATCTTCCTTACCTTGACCGAGGGCCAGAGCGTCCCGGAAAAGCGCCGCACGGCGCGGGCCACGGTATCGACGGTCTTCGTCGTGCTGGCGGTCGCCGCCTTGTCGGGCGACCTGGTGCTGTTCCTGCTGGGCACCAGCCTGGACGCCTTCCGGGTGGGGGGGGGCATCGTTCTCCTGCTGATGGCCGTTTCCATGCTGCAGGCCGAGGTCGGCCCCCTGCGTCACAAGCCGGAAGAGGCGGCCGAGGCCGGGCTCAAGCAGGGCGTCGGCGTGGTGCCGCTGGGCATCCCCTTGCTGGCCGGGCCGGGCGCCATCAGTACCACCATCATCCAGGTCCAGCGCGATCCCACGCCGGGCAACCTGGGCATGGTGATCGCCTGCATCGCCCTGGTCTGCCTGGCGATCTGGCTGGCGTTGCGCCTGGCGGTACCCATCGGCCAGCGCCTGGGCGTCACCGGCATCAACATCCTGAACCGCCTGATCGGTTTGATCCTGGCCGCCGTCGCGGTGCAGATCATGGCGGTGGGCCTCAAGGGCCTGTTCCCCGGCCTGGACGGGTGATCCCATGGGCCAGTTGGACGACCGTCTCGAACAAGCCCTGGCTGGCATCCGCCGGGCCGGCGCCTGGCGGGAACTCCGGCCCTGCCGGCCCCAACCCGGCGGCATTGTGGTCCGCGGCGACCGCCGGCTGGTGGATTTTTCCTCCAACGACTACCTGGGCCTCGCCCGCCATCCCGAGGTGATCGGCCGCGCCGCCCGGTGGGCCGAAGAATGGGGCGCCGGGGCCAGGGCCTCGCGCCTGGTCACCGGGACCCTGGAAATCCATGCCGCCGTCGAGGCCAAGCTGGCCCGTCTGAAGGGCACGCAAGCGGCCCTGATCTTCAATTCCGGATACCAGGCCAACGCGGCGATCCTGCCCGCCCTGCTGGATCGCGACATGCTGGGGGCCGAGCCCCTGGTCTTCGCCGACCGCCTGATCCATGCCAGCCTGCATGCCGGCCTGGCCCAGGTCCGCCAAATCCGCTTCCATCACAATGACATGGATCACCTGGAAAGCCTGCTCAGGGCCAATGCCGGCAAGCCGGGGGTGCGCTTCATCGTCACCGAATCGGTGTTCAGCATGGACGGCGACCGGCCCGATCTGCGCGCCCTGGTGGGCCTGGCCGAACACCATGGCGCCGTGCTCTATCTGGACGAGGCCCATGCCACGGGTGTTCTGGGGCCCAAGGGGATGGGGCTGTCCGGGCTGTATCCGGGCCGGGTGGAGATCGCCATGGGCACCTTCAGCAAGGGCATGGGCAGCTTCGGCGCCTACGTGGCGGGGTCGCGGAAGCTCTGCGACTGGCTGGTCAACCGCTCGGCCGGGTTCATCTACGCCACCGCCCTGCCGCCCGCCGTCCTGGGCGCCATCGACGCCGCCCTCGACCTGGTGCCGGACCTGGAAGCCGAACGCTTCCTTCTGCGTTCCCACGCCGAACGGGCGCGCCAGGCCCTCGGGGCGGCGGGACTCGACACCCTGGCTTCCGACAGCCAGATCGTACCGGCGGTGATCGGGTCTCCGGAAAAGGCCCTGGAGGCCAGCCGCTACCTGGAGGACCGGGGGGTGCTGGGCATCGCCATCCGACCGCCCACCGTGCCCCAGGGTACCAGCCGTATCCGCCTGGCCATGAGCGCCGCCCACGGGGAGGCGGAACTGGGACTGCTGCTCGATGCCGTTCCCGGCCTGGCCGGGTTCCGGTCGTGAAGGACGCCGTCGTCGTCGCCGTGCACGGCTGGGCCTTCGGGGCCGGCTTCTGGCTGCCCCTGGTTCATGCTCTTCCGGAAGCGGAATTCCACTGTATCGACCTGGGTTTCCGCGGCGCGCCGCTGGTCCCGGACCTGCCTTCGGACGGCCGCCGGGTGGTGGCCATGGGCCATTCCCTGGGGGCCTTGTGGCTGCTGACCGAACGGCCCTTCCGCTGGGACGCCTTCGTCGGCATCAACGCCTTCGGGCGCTTCACGGACGCCGTGGCGCCGCGGGTGCTGGAGCGCATGGGTCGCCGCCTGGAGGACGATGCCTTCCGGGTGGTGGGGGACTTCCTGGCCCTTTGCGGCTGCACCGACCGGCCGATGCGTCTCGACGTCCCCCGTCTCGGGGAAGGCTTGCACTGGCTGCGGGACCGGGATGCGCGGCGGGCTCTCGACAACGACCCGGCTCCGGCGTTATTCCTCGCGGCCCGCGACGATCCGCTGGTGCCGCCGGCCGCCCTGGGCTTCCCCGAAGGCAAGGCGCGCTGGAGCGAGACCGGCGGGCATCTGCTGCCCCGCACCCGGCCCGAGTGGTGCGCCGCCGTCATCAAGGAGGTTCTCGGGGCATGATCCCAGGCGCCCGCAAGCAACGCATCGCCCGGTCCTTCGGCCAGGCCGCCGCCACCTACGACGCGGCTGCCCATCTGCAACGCCACGCGGCCGAACATCTGGCGGCCATGGCGATCAAGCTGCCGTTGCGCGAAAACTACCGGGTCCTTGAGGTGGGGGCGGGAACCGGCATCCTGACCCGCCTGCTGATCGACCATCTGCCGGCGGGCTGCTCCTGGGTGGTGACTGATATCGCGGAGGGCATGCTGGACCGGTGCCGCCAGACCCTGGCCGGGCGGCCGGGCCTGGAGTTCCGCGTCATGGACGGTGAGGCCCCGGACGTGGACGGCCCCTTCGACCTGATCGTTTCCAACCTGGCGGTGCAGTGGTTCGACGACCTGGGAGCCGGCCTGGCCCGCCTGTCGGAACGGCTGGCGGCCGGCGGCTACCTGGCGGTTTCCACCCTGGCCGAGGACAGCGCCGTCGAATGGCGCCGCGCCCATGCCGACCTGGGCATCGATTGCGGCGTCCCGCGCCTGCCCGGTGCGGATCGCATCGCCATGGCGTGGCCCGACAACGGCAATCTGAAATTCACCGAAGAACGGTTAATCAGGAGCTATCCGAATGCCCTGGCCTTCCTGGAGGCCTTGCGCGAGACCGGGGCGCAGGTCCCGGCGCCCGGCTACCGGCCCCTGCCGGCGGGCACCCTGCGCCGCCTGTTGCGCCACCTGGACGCCCAGGGCGAACTGGCCCTGACCTACCACATCGCCTACGGCGTCTTCACGCGGACGGCGTGACGCCTTCCAAGAAACGCCGTCGTACCGACTCCCGGTGGTGGCGGAACCACATCAGGGGGATCAGGGTCATGGAATTGACGATGCGGCCTTCGTCCAGCCAAGCGAAGGCTTCGTCCACCCCGGCCACCAGGACGCGGATGTTTTCGTGTTCCTCCCGGAGACCGAAGATGCCGCCGGCCTGGGTGGAATCGACACGTCCGACGAAGACGAACAGGGATTCCGTCGTGCCGCCGGGGCTGACCAGGTAGTGCATGACCGGGATGACGTCCAGCACCAGGCAGTCGGCTTCCTCGCCGGCCTCGCGGCGCACCACCTGTTCGGGCGTTTCGCCGGCATCGATGATGCCGGCCACGGTCTCGATCAGCCAGGGGGAAAAATCTTCGGCGAACCAGGGCGAGTTGCGGGCGGCGGCGTAGGCGCCGATGCGGAACTGTTCGACGAACACCAGCTTCTCGCGGTCGGGATCGTAAAGAAGGATGGTCGCCGCATGGCCGCGTTCGAAGACCTCGCGGCTCATGACGCCGCTCATGCCCCCTTCGAACAGTTCGTGGCGCAGCTTGTAGCGGTCGATGCGGAAATAGCCGCGAAAGGGTGTTTCCACCTCGACGATCTCGATATCCCTGGGTTTCGCCGTCATGACGGACCTGCCTTTCTGCCTGGGGCATTGTCGCGGCAAGCGGGCGGGGGAATCAACCGGCCATTCTTCCCGTCGACAAACGGCGGCCGGCGGGGCAGGGTAGGGGGGAACATGGAGCCATCCTTTTGCCGACCATCCTCGAACGTCAGCCGCGCCTTGCCGTCTTCGATTGCGACGGGACCCTGGTGGACAGCCAGGCTTCCATCGTCGCCGCCATGCATGCGGCTTTCCTGGGGGAAGGCCGCGCGGCCCCCGAGCCCCACGCGGTGCGCCGGGTGGTGGGGCTGCCGCTCTACGACGCCATCTTCCGCCTGCTGCCCGACGGCGACCACGGGGCCTGCGCCATCCTTACCGAACGCTACAAGGAGGCTTTTTCCGACCTCCGGACCCGCGACGTCGTGCACGAACCCCTGTTTCCCGGCGTGGAAGATGTCTTGGCTCGTCTGGACGCCGAAGGCTGGCTGCTGGGCGTGGCGACCGGCAAGTCGTACCGGGGGCTGGTCAACACCTTGAAGACCCACGGGCTGGAGGGCCGCTTCGTCACTTTGCAGACCGCCGACCGGGTGCGCGGCAAGCCCCATCCCGACATGATGCTCCAGGCGCTCGCGGAGACGGGGGTGGAGGCCACCTGCTCTGTTGTCATAGGGGATACCACCTACGATATGGAGATGGCCCGGGCCGCCGGAACGTTTGCGGTCGGGGCCGCTTGGGGATACCATGAGCGCTCCGAATTGACGGCGGCGGGGGCCCATCGGATCGCCGATGCGTTTCCCGACATCCCCGCCACCATCCTGTCAGTCATGGGGGCTGCATCATGAAAAAGCTTGGAATGATCCTAGGTGGCGTCATTGGGCTGGTGGTCCTGGCGTTGGTCGGCGGCTTCACCTACCTGAAATCCATGGACTTCAACCAGTACAAGGGCGCGATCGCCGAACAGGCCAAGGCGGCTACCGGCCGCGACCTGAAGTTCGCCGGCGACATCAAGGTCCAGGTTTCGATGACGCCGTCGCTATCGGTGGAAGGCGTCAGCTTCTCCAACGCGGGTTGGGGTTCGCGGCCCGAGATGGCCAAGCTGAAGCGTCTGGATGTCGAAGTGGCCCTCATGCCCCTGCTGAGCAAGAAGGTCCAGGTCAACCGCCTGGTCCTCGAGGGCCTGGACCTGCTGGCCGAGACCGACCGGCAGGGCAAGGGCAACTGGGAATTCGCCGCCGCCAAAAGCGAGGCCAAGCCGGGCGAGGCGCCCAAGGACGCCGGCGCACCTGGCGAAATGCCGGTGGTCAAGATGGTCCGCCTGAAGGACATCAAGATCGCCTACAAGGACGGCAAGAGCGGCCAGACCTTCAACGTCGGGCTGGACAGCCTGGACGTGGAGGCCGACAACCCCAGCGCCCCCCTGGCGCTCAACCTGGCCGGCACCATGAACGCCGTGGCTTACAAAGTGGCGGGCAAGCTGGGCTCGGTGCCCGACCTGCTGGCCGGCAAGCCCATGCCGCTGACCCTGAAGGCCGACCTGCTGGGCGTCGCGGCGGCGGTGGACGGCAAGATCGACCGGCCGCTGGAAGGCAAAGGGCTCGACCTGGGGCTGAAGATCGACGTGCCCAAGCTGGGCGAGACCGTCAAGGCGGCCGCCGCCCTGGCCCCCGGTCTCAAGGACGCCGGGCCGGTCCCGGCGGTTCCGCTGGCCTTTTCCGGCAGGTTGGCCGATACGCAGAACGGCTACGCGGTGGGCGACATGAAGCTCACCCTGGGCGGCAGCGATCTGACCGGCAAGCTTGCCGTGGCCCTCGGGGGGGCTCGGCCGGCGGTCGACGCCGACTTGGCCTCCAACCTGTTCGATCTCGACCAACTGCTCCCTCCGCAGAAGGACGGCGGCAAGGCCGCGCCGGCCGGCGAGGGGGCCAAGGGCGGCGGCGCGGGGGCCAAGGGCGGCCGGGTGTTCCCGGACGATCCGCTGCCCCTGGACGGCCTGAAGGCGGCCGACGCCAAGGTCAAGTTCAAGGGCAAGAAGATCGTCGCCCAGGGCTACACCCTGACCGACATCGCCGTCGACCTGACCCTGACCAACGGCAAGCTGACCGTCAGCCCCTTCGGCCTGACCACCTTCGGCGGCAAGGTGGGCGGCAACCTCAGCCTGGACGGCGGGGCCGCGACGCCGGCCCTGGCGCTCAAGCTGGACGTGGCGCAACTGGACTACAGCGCGGTGCTCAAGCAGGTGCAGGGCAATGATCTGGTGCAGAACGGCAAGCTCGACGTGGCGCTCGACGTCCGCGGCACCGGCAAGTCGGTGCGGGCCCTGATGGCCGGCCTGGACGGACAGGCCCGGGTGACCACCCAGGGCGGCAAGATCGCTTCCAACGCGCTCAACATCGTGTCGGGCGACGTGGCGGCCATCCTGCCCTTCGTCAAGAGCGAGGGTGACAAGGACATCAAGTGCGGCGTGCTGAACTTCGACATCGGCAAGGGCATGGCCAAGCAACGCGCCATCGTCTTCGAGACCGGCGGCCTATCGGTGGTCGGCACGGGCGATATCAACTTGGCGACCGAAGGGCTCAACCTGCGCATCGAGCCGCGCGCCAAGAAGACCAGCGTCGCCAGCTTGGCCGAGGTGCCCATGCTGGTCGGCGGCACCATGGCCAATCCGGACATCAAGCCGGACGCCCTGGAAGCCGGCAAGGCGGCCCTTGGCGCGGCGACCCAGGTGGGCGCGGCGGTGGCCACCGGCGGCCTGTCGGTGGTCGGCCAGAAGCTGGCCGGTGCCGCGACCGGCGGCGGCAAGGTCGATGAGACCGACTATTGCACCCCGGCCCTGGCCGGCAAGGTGGTGACTCCCGAAAAGCCGAAGGAAAGCAAGTCGGCCGGCGGCGGCGACAAGGGGCTTCTGGGTTCCCTGCCCGGTCTGGGCGGCGACAAGCCGGCCACCCCTGGCGGCAAGGCGGCCGACAAGCCCTTGGAAGGGCTGACCAAGGGCGTCAAGGGCCTGTTCGGCAAGTAGGTCCGATGTCCTGGGACAAGCGACGGCGCTTCTATCGCCAGGCGGAGGCGTCCCCCGACGGGGACGCCTTCGTCGTTCGGCTCGACGGCCGGGGTCTCAAGACTCCGGCCGGAAGGTCCCTCCACCTGCCCACGGCCGCCCTGGCCGCGGCTGTGGCCCGCGAGTGGGCGGCCCAGGCGGGAATCCTCCGGCCCCACACCATGCCGATCACCCAGCTGGCCGCCACGGCGCTGGACCGCGTCCCGGTGGAACGGGATGCGGCGATCGGCCATCTGATGGCGATGGTTGAAACCGATCTGCTCTGCCACCGAGCCGGCCACCCCGCCGAACTGGCAGCCCGCCAAGCGGCCCGCTGGGACCCGTTGCTGGATTGGGCCGCCGAGGCGTTGGGAGCGCGATTGCGGGTGACCGAAGGCATCCTGGCCGTCGCCCAGCCACCCGAGTCCCTGGCGGCCCTGCGCCGGGCGGTCGAAGGCCTGACCGATCTGGAACTGGCGGCGGTGGCCAGCGCCGCTGCGGCCACCGGCTCCCTGGTGGTGGCCCTGGCCCTGGCGGCCGGGCGGCTCGATGCGGCCTCCGCCTTCGAAACGGCCCTGGTGGACGAACGCTTCCAGGCCGAGCTCTGGGGCGACGATTTCGAAGCCCTGGCCCGCCGCGTCCGCCTGCGGACCGACGTCGAGGCGGCCGGGGCGGTCCTGGCTTTGGCGGGGTCTTGACGCGCCGGGCCTGCCCGTCCAGGATGCCATCTTGCGTAAGATGGCCGGGGTGCCTATAGTCTCGGCCCTTCCGAGCCCCCACGTCTATGGTGTGTTGGAGTTTTTCGAATGGCCCGAGTCACGGTTGAAGATTGCGTCGTCAGGATCCCGAACCGCTTCGAGTTGGTGATGATCGCCGCTCAGCGGGCTCGTAACATTTCGGCCGGCAATTCGCTGACCGTCGAGCGCGACAACGACAAGAACCCGGTCGTGGCGCTACGCGAGATCGCCGATTGCACGGTCGATCTCAAGGACCTGGAAAATGGCATCATCCGCGGCCTGCAAAAGTTCGTCGAGCGCGACGAACCGGTCGAGGAGGAAATGGACATGCAGGCCTTCCAGGAGCAGATCAAGCAGGAAATGGCCGACGCCCAAAGCGCCGCCGCCAAGGCCGCCGAGATGCTGGACGGCGAGGACGGCGAGGACGCCGACAGCATGGGCGACATGGGTGCCGAGGCTGAGGCCGCCGACACCGAGGAGTAGTCCATGACGGCCAGCCGGTCCTGCATGGATAAGTCATGCGGCGGCCGCGCGGGCCGGACCCCCGCAGATGGACGGGGGGCGCCATGATCCGCCAGTTCGAACTCGTCGAACGCATCAAGGCCTACGATCCGGACGCGGACGAGGATCTGTTGAACCGCGCCTATGTCTTCGCAATGAAGGCGCATGGGTCCCAGGTGCGGGCCTCGGGCGATCCCTACTTCTCCCATCCCCTCGAAGTGGCGGGTATCCTGCTCAACTACCGCCTGGATACCGCCTCCATCGTCACGGCCCTGCTGCACGACGTCATCGAGGACACCCACGCCACCTACGACGAGATCGAAAAGCACTTCGGCGCCGAGGTCGCCCGCCTGGTCGACGGCGTTACCAAGCTGACCCGCATCGAACTGCAGTCGGACAACAAGCAGGCGGAAAACTTCCGCAAGCTTTTGCTCGCCATGTCGGAAGATATCCGGGTGCTGCTGGTCAAGCTGGCCGACCGCCTGCACAACATGCGCACCCTGGGCTTCGTGCAGAAGCCGGAAAGCCGGCGCCGCATCGCGCTGGAGACCATGGATATATACGCGCCCTTGGCCGAGCGCATCGGCATGCAGGAGATCAAGCACGAACTGGAGGACTTGGCCTTCGCCGAACTGAACGGCGATGCCCGCGATTCCATTCTCGCCCGTCTGCATTTCCTGCGCGAACAGGGCGGCGGGTTGATTCCGCGCATCATCGCCGAACTGAAGCGCACGATGGCCGACGGCGGCCTGGAATGCACCATCAACGGCCGCGAAAAGACGCCCTATTCCATCTGGCGCAAGATGCAACGCCAGAACATCAGCTTCGAACAGCTCTGCGACATCATGGCCTTCCGCATCGTGGTGGACGACCTGGGCGACTGCTACCAGGCCCTGGGCATCATCCATAGCCGCTACCCGGTGATACCGAGCCGATTCAAGGACTACATCTCCACCCCCAAGCCCAATGGCTACCGCTCGCTGCATACCAGCGTGCTGGGGCCGGAGAAGCATCGTATCGAGGTTCAGATCCGCACCCGCGAGATGCACGAAGTCGCCGACCGCGGCGTCGCCGCCCACTGGCAATACAAGCAGGGCGTCGCCCGCGAGCAGGTGGACGGCCGCCAGTATCGCTGGCTGCGCGAATTGCTGGAGATACTGGAGAACGCGTCCAGCCCCGACGAGTTCCTCGAACATACAAAGCTGGAGATGTTCCAGGACCAGGTCTTCTGCTTCACCCCCAAGGGCGATCTGATTACCCTGCCGCAGGGCGCGACGCCGGTCGACTTCGCCTACGCGGTCCATTCCGAGGTGGGCGACCACTGCGTGGGCGCCAAGATCAACGGCGCCATCGTCCAATTGCGCACCCAGTTGCAGAACGGCGATCAGGTGGACATCCTGACTTCCAAGGTCCAGACCCCGTCGCCCAACTGGGAACGCTTCGTGGTGACGGGTAAGGCGCGGTCCCATATCCGCCGCTTCGTCCGCCAGGCGGAGCGGGAGCAGTACCTTCACCTGGGCAAGGCCATCCTGCAGAAGGCCTTTGCCGAGGAAGGCTATGAATTCGCCCCCAAGTCCCTGGAAGGGGCGTTGACGGTCTTCAAGGCCCATGGCGTCGAAGACATCTGTACCGCCGTGGGGGCCGGCCACCACACGGCGCGCGAAGTGCTGGAAGCGGTCTTCCCCGGCATCAGGAAGAAGCGGGAGGCGGCCAACGTGGTGCCGCTGGCCCGCATGCGGGAAAGGAAGGAAGCCCAGCACCACGGCCACGCCCCCCACCCCGCCGGCGGTAGCGCCCGCCGCGACGGGGGAATTCCGATCAAGGGTCTGATTCCGGGCATGGCCATGCATTTCGCCGGCTGCTGCCATCCGCTGCCCGGCGATCGGATCGTCGGCATCGTCACCACGGGCAAGGGGGTGACCATCCATACCATCGACTGCGAAATGCTGGAGACCTACGCCGAACAGCCGGAACGCTGGTTGGACGTGTCCTGGGAACAGGGCAACGGAACGGCCAAGGACCGCGGCCACGTCGGCCGGGTGCATCTCAGCGTGCTGAACGAACCGGGCAGCCTGGGCAGCCTGTCGACGGTGATCGCCAAGAACGAAGGAAACATCTCCAACCTGAAGATCACCACCCGCAGCAGCGAGGTCTTCGACCTGCTGGTCGACATCGAGGTGCGCGACGTCAAGCATCTGACCGACATCATCGCGGCCCTCCGCGCCACGCCGGTCATCAACGCCATCGAAAGGGCAAGGGGATAGGACGGACCATGGCGAACGAGCCTTTGCGCCTAGGCGTCAACATCGACCACGTGGCGACCATCCGCAACGCCCGCGGCGGCGCCCATCCCGATCCCTTGCGTGCGGCATTGCTGGCCGCGAGGGCGGGGGCGGACGGCATCACGGCGCACCTGCGCGAGGACCGGCGCCACATCTCGGACCACGACATCAACCGGCTGGCCCGCGAGATCGACCTGCCGCTCAACCTGGAAATGGCGGCCACCGACGAGATGCTGGCGGTGGCGCTGCGCCACAAGCCTCACGCCGCCTGCGTGGTGCCCGAACGGCGCGAGGAACGCACTACCGAGGGCGGCCTGGAAGTCGCGGGCAACCGCCAGGGCCTGGAACGCTACGTGCGCGAGATGGTGGCGGCCGGCATCCGGGTCTCGTTGTTCGTCGAGCCCGATCCTCGTCAACTCGACGCCGCCCGCGAGATCGGCGCGCCGGTGGTCGAACTCCACACTGGCGCCTATTGCGAGGCCCACGGCAAGGCCCGTGAGCGGGAACTGGAACGCATCGTCAAGGCGGCCGCCCACGCCCAGGCCCTGGGCCTGGAATGCCACGCCGGCCACGGCCTGGGCTACGACAGCGTGGGACCGGTGGCGGCCATTCCGTCCATCGTCGAACTCAACATCGGCCACTTCCTTGTCGGCGAGGCCATCTTCGTCGGCCTGGAGGACAGCATCCGCGAGATGCGCCGCCTGATGGACGAGGCGCGCGGGGCCCCATGATCCTGGGCGTCGGCACCGACCTTTGCGACATCCGGCGCATCGAGAAGTCGCTGGACCAGTTCGGGGACCGCTTCGTCGAACGCCTGTTCACCGAGGGCGAGCGGGCCCGGGCCGAACGCAAACCCAATCCCGCCGCCGCCTACGCCCAGCGCTTCGCCGCCAAGGAGGCCCTGGCCAAGGCTCTGGGCACCGGCTTTCGCGACGGCGTGTTCTTCAAGGACATCGAGGTCGCCAACCACCCTTCGGGCCAGCCCTTCCTCAAACTGTCCGGCGGAGCGCTGGCGCGCCTGGAGGCTCTGACTCCGCCCGGCTGGCGGCCGCACATCGATCTGTCGTTGACCGACGAATTTCCTATGGCGCATGCCATGGTCATCCTGTCGGCGGAGCGGTAGTCGCAGGCCATATGCCAACGGGACAATGGCTTTGGCTCTTCATCTTGGCCCTTACCGGGTGTGCGCATCCGCGAGCTTGGCCGCACCCGCAACGGTGAGCTTACCGTCGTCGCGATGCGCCAAAATGGTCGTTGTCGAAACAGACCATAGGTGAAGATGGGCGCCGCCGCCTTGCCTACTTGAGGCGGTGCAGGCCCATCAGCTTGATCATGTGCTTTTCGTAGCCCGGCTCGCCCAGGCCCTTGCGGACCTTGCGGATGAAGTACTTCTCGAAGGCGATCTTGGCCAGGTGCACCCACTTGCCCTTGGACGACCAGTTGACGTTGCGTGGCGGAATCTGCGGGATGGCGACGAAGGCCGCCCCCCCGTCGCCGAAGTCGGCCAGGCAGGCGGCGCTCCAGGAGCCTTCGTGAGTCGGCTCCTTGCCGTCCAGGATCTCGCGGATGTTTTCCGCCGCCGCCGTGACCATGCTTTCGATCATGAAGCCGGTCTTCGGACAGCCGGTCGGCACCGGTGTCGCTTCCACCGGCGGGATGGCGATGCAGACCCCCACCGAGAAGACGTTGCGGTACTTGGGATTGCGCTGGTGCCGGTCGACCAGGATGAAGTCGCGCGGGTTGCCCAGCCCCTCGATCCCCGCCACCGCGCCGATGCCACGGAAGGCCGGCAGCATCATGCAGTACTTGTGGGACAGTTCGTGGGTTTTGGCCGGCTTGCCTTCCAGGTCGCACTCGCTGACGAACACCCGGCCGGCCTCGAACTTGTCTACCTTGGCGTTGCAGATCCACTTGATGTGGCGGTTGCGCAGCTCGGCTTCGATCATGCCCTTGGTGTCGCCCACCCCGCCCAGGCCCAGGTGCCCGATGTAGGGTTCCGAGGTGACGAAGGTGATGGGTACCTTGTTGCGGATCTTGCGGCGGCGCAGGTCGGTGTCGACGATCATGGCGAATTCGTAGGCCGGCCCGAAGCAGGACGCGCCCTGGACGGCCCCGATCACCAGATGGCCGGGGTCCTTGCAGAAGTCCTCCCAGGCCTGGCCGGCGGCCACCGCATGGTCGACGCTGCAAATGGAATGGGTATGGTGCTCGGGCCCGAAGCCTTCGATCTCGTGGAAGGCCAGTTGCGGGCCGGTGGCGACGATCAGGTAGTCGTAGTCGACTTCGGTGCCGTCGGACAGTTCCACCCGGTTGCGGTCGGGATGGACCTTCCTGGCCCCCTTGGCGACGAACTCGATGCCCTTGCGCGCCATAGGCTGGGCCAGGGGGACGACCACGTCCTCCTTGGTGCGCCAGTTGACGGCGACCCAGGGGTTGGAAGGGACGAACTGGAAGAAATCGCTGTTGGAGATGACGGTCAGGCGGTCGTTCCTGCCCAGCTTCTCCTGCATCTCATAGGCCATCGAAACGCCGCCGACGCCGGCGCCGAGCACCACGATACGAGCCATGACTGTCCCCGCGGGAAAGATATCGTTTCGTTGCGACGATCCGACCTTGCACCGGACCCGGCATCAACAATACACAACATCCGCGTAATATCCAAGGCCATTGACCGCCCCTATCGAGTCAGGCTCATGAACAGGCGCGACAGCTTTTCGGGCAGCCGGTCCAGGCGGTCGATGACCGTGTAGCGGGCCCGGCCGAAGATCTCGCCGACATAGTCGTCGGCGCGCGGGTCCAGGGTGATGCAATAGGTATCGACGCCCTTGCGCTTCAGTTCCGCCACCGCGGCATGGGTGTCGGCCTTCAGGTAGCGGTCGTCGACGACGTCCACGTCGGAGGGTTCGCCATCGCTGAGCACCAGCAGGATCTTCTTTTCCTCGCGCCGCCGTTCCAGATAGCGCCCGGCGTGGCGCAACGCCGCCCCCATGCGGGTCGACAACCCGGCTTGCATGGCCGCCAGGCGGGCCTTGGACTCGTGGCCCCAGTCCTCGCCGAAGCCCTTGAAATGGGTATAGCGCACATCATGGCGGGTGTTGGAGGCGAAGCCGCCGATGGCGAAGCTGTCGCCCAGTTCCTCCACCGTCCAGGCCAGCAGCGAGACCGACTCCTGGGCCAGGGTGAGGATACTGCGGTCCAGGCCCGGCGGAGTATCCTTCACCGATTCCGACAGGTCGAGCAGCAGCAGCAGCGCGATGCTGCGCCCGCCCGGCACGTGGCGGACGTGGATGCGGGTATCGGCCTCCGCGCCCGAGCGGTGATCGGTGACGGCACGGATCAACATCTCCAGGTCCAGTTCGTCGCCTTCCTTCTGGTAGCGCAGGCGGGTGCGTTGGTGGGGCTTCAACTGGTCCACCGCCTTCCTGAGCCGCTTGGCGACCAGTTGATCGCGCTCCAGCAGGGCATCGATGTCGGCGGCCGCGCCGGGCGGCTGGATGGCCTCGTAAACGGTCGCCCAATCGGGACGGTAGGCCTGGGCCCGGTAATCCCATTCCGGATAGTGACTGGGGGGCAGGACGTCCTGTTCCCGCTCATCCTTCTCCCAGGGGTCGCGGGCGCCGTGGTCGGAATGGAACTCGTCTTCGTTCTTGGCGTCTTCCAGGAACAGCCAGAGATACCGGTTGTCGTCGCGATACGACACGAAGGTGTCGGCGAACCAGACCTGGGACTTGCGGAAATCGTGCTGGTAGTTGTCGGTCAGCCATTCCACCCCCAGGCGGGTGCTCAGGGACCGGTCATGGGGATCGGCGGCGAAGGCTTGGTGGAAGCGCTTGGCGTACTCGTGCACCATGGGGTCGCTGTAGGGATGGTCCGGATCGAGAATGGCGCGCGACAGCAGCGTCAGCTTGTGGCGGATGCAGGACCAGCCGGGCGGGCAGGCGCCTTCCCGCGGGGCGGGGTGCAGCGCCTGCCAGAGCTGCCGCAGGCCGGGATAGCGCCGCATGGCCAGGGCCTCGACGCGGGCATCCTCGAAGCATTCGATGGGCAGGTGCTGGAAGGCGCTGAAGTTGTCGCCCAGATAGGGTTCCGACCATAGTCGGTGCGCGGCCAGATGGGCCGCCTGCGCCCGGTAGCGGTCGATGCCGGTTATACCGTCCAGCGGATCGTAGACGTCGGGCAGGTGGAAGCCCTGCTTGTCCAGGTGGGGAACGGGTTTGCGCTTCTCGTCCAGGGCGAGGGAATAGGGCTTGAAGGCATCCTCCAGCCCCCAGAGGGCGCGGAGCCAGAGTTCCATCTCCCGCGCATGGTCGGCGAACAGGGTTCCATGGCGCTCGCGCTGCAAGACAGCCAAGGAATCGGCGGTCTTCAGGCCGAAGAACTCGCCCATCATGTAGGGCTGGTCGCGGTAGGCGCGGATGCCGTAATCGATCCAGTTGCCGAGCCCCGCCACCGACAGTTGATCCAGCATGGGCCCCACGTGGCCGAACAGGGGTACCAAGCCGTCCTTGGCCTCGCGGGCCATCCGGGCCACCGCCTCCAGCCAATGTTCCAGCAGGGCGGCGCTGGCCAGGCGGCGGGCCACCGCCGGCAGGGTGGCGAGAAAAGGATTGATCGCCGTACCGCAAAGTTCGTCCGACAGCATCTCGGCGGTGTCGGCGACGCGCGCCACGACGCTTTCGTCGGTCAAGCGAACGACGCCCGGCATCTCTTCCAGGAAATAGAGCACCAGTTCGGTACCGCGGCCCAGGCCGCAGACCTTGGCCGCGCCGTCCAGCCAAGCCTCGATTCCGGCCGGCGACAGGACTCCCTCGGCCTCCTTCAGGCAGCCGGGAAAGATGTCGTCGATCTTGGCGACATTGCAGCGTAGGCGCGGGCGCAGGGCGGCGGGATCAGCCAAGGACCATCCTCACGGCGCTGGAAAGCACGGCGCGCAGGTCGGCGTCGTCGGTCAGGGGGCGTACCAAGGCCATGTCGCAGGCCGCGACGGGATCGATCCCCGCCCCGATCAGCTTGCCGGCATGGACCAGAAGGCGGGTCGAGATGCCCTCGTCCAGGCCGTGGCCCTTGAGCGCCCGGGCGTTGTGGGCGATCTTGACCAGCCTGGCGCAGAGAGCCTTGTCGAGCCCGGTCTCGCGGCCAACGATCTCGGCCTCCCGCTTGGCGTCCGGGTAGTCGAAATCGAGCGCCGCGAAGCGCTGCTTGGTCGACTGCTTGAGGTCCTTCATCAGGCTCTGGTAGCCGGGGTTGTAGGAAATCACCAAGTGGAAGTCGTCGTGGGCCTGGATGACCTCGCCCTTCTTGTCGAGCGGCAGCATGCGGCGATGGTCGGTCAAGGGATGGATGACCACGGTGGTGTCCTGGCGAGCCTCGACCACCTCATCCAGATAGCAGATGGCGCCGATGCGCGCGGCCACCGTCAAGGGCCCGTCCTGCCATCGCGTGCCCGAGGCATCCAACAGAAAGCGCCCGACCAGGTCGGAGGCGGTCATGTCCTCGTTGCAAGCCACGGTGACCAGCGGCGTCTTCAGTTTCCATGCCATGTATTCGACGAAGCGCGACTTGCCGCAGCCCGTCGGCCCTTTGAGCATCACCGGCAGCCGCGCGGCATAGGCCGCCTCGAACAAGGCGACTTCGTCGCTCACCGGCAGGTAGTAGGGTTTCTTGGCGATCCGGTATTGATCGGTGGTCATCGCGTCGCGTTCCTTGTCCTCGTGCCGCAACCTCGGGGGCGTATTTTAGACGGTCATCATATACGGGATGTACCGTCTTGACCATCCGGCACCAGGACTATGGACGGTATTCGAAAAGCAGAAGCAGGGTCCGTTGCGAACCCTGGAAATTGTCGTCGGAGAGCAGATAGAGCAGAACCCCGCCCGCCGGGGTCCGGCGCATGGCAAGTCCTTCCATGTTGTCGACCGCAAGCGGCGGGGCCAGGAGTGCCACTTCGTCGCCCTTGATGCTGATCCCCGGCTGGAAGGCGGTGCGGCCGACGCGGACCAGGCGCGCCGCCGGCCCGCCGATCAAGGTATAGCGGCGTTCCAGTACGAGGACATCGCCGTTGGGCAGGACCGTGGCGCCGGTGGGATAGAAAGCCCCCACGGTCTCGTAGGTCAGGGTCGCCCAGTCGCCGGTTTCCTCGTTGCCGACCCAGCCGACCACGCCGCGTTGGGTCATGAAACTTTCGGTCAGGGCCAACAGACGGCCGTCCGCCAGGCGCGCCAGGGCTTCGATGCCGCTGTTGCGCGGTGCCAGGGCCAGTTCGCGGGGCGGAATCAATTCGCGCGGCGTCTCCCAACCGGCCGGATAGTGCCAGAGCCGGTGGCGATGCTCGAAGGAAACGACGAAACCGCCGTCGGGCGCCGGAGCCAGCCCTTCCGCGTCGCCCTCCTTTTTGTCGTCGCGCAACGGCCGCCCGTCGAGCCCCGGCAAGGGCGACAGATCGGCCTCGCCGATTCCCGTCAGCCGGCCGGTCACGTCGTAACGTAGCCCTAGCGACAGGCGCCGTCCGGCATCGGAGATGGCGGTCAGGTCGCGCCCGTCGAGGCTCACCGTCAAATCGGAAAGACCGCCGAATTTCCGACCGGGAGCCCTCAGGACCAGGCCGCCCCGGTAATGGAGCGCCCCGACCGTCGTCACCGCCGGATCGCGGGGATCGAGAGGAATCGCCTCGGCGTCGACGGCAATCGGCTCGGCGAGCGCGGGAAGGGTCAGGCCCAGGAAACCAAGAACGAGAAGGAGGCGCATGGCCCACCATAGCATGCCACGGGCTCCGCCGGGAAACGCCAAGGCGGGCCGCCATGGTTGCCTCGCCGGCCCCCTGGCCTTCCATACCTCCGCCCACCGGTCCGGGCGCCCGTGGCTCTTGCCGAGGCCCGCGCAAATTCACTTGCACATAGGTAACATTCCTCCCGCGAATGGTGTAGCGTCTCCCAAAACTCCTTGAGGGGGGGGACCGATGACAGAGACGGTGGCGGAGGCCTGCGCGGCCTTCCTGCGCCATTGCCGCGTGGCCAAGGGCCTGTCGGCCAACACGCTACGGGCCTACGCCCAGGACCTGGAGGAATACCGGGCCTACGCGGGGCCCGACCGGCCATTGGCGGCTTGCGACCGCGAGCATCTGCGCGGTTATCTGGAACATCTGCAAGACCGGCGCGGCCTCAAGCCGGCCAGCGCCAAGCGCCGTATCGCCTGCCTGAAGGCCATGTACCGCTGGTTGGAGTTGGAGGACGAGATTCCGGCCAGCCCTTTCCACCGCCTGGACCTTCAGGTCCGCCTGCCCCGCCGGCTGCCGCGCGGGCTGACGCGTGGCGAGATGGCGGCCCTGTTCCGGACGCTGCGTCTGCCCCTTCCTCCTCCCGGCCGGCCGGCCCGCCTTTCGCCCGGCGGATTCGAACGCCTGACCGCCTGGCTGGCCGTGGAGATGCTCTACGCGACCGGAATGCGGGTGGGGGAATTGACGGCACTGCATCTGAGCGACATCGACCTGGAGGACGGCACCATCCGGATCATCGGCAAGGGCAACCGCGAGCGCCGGGCATTTCTGGTGGAGGAACCCACCCGGCGCCTGCTGCGGGCCTATGTGGCCGCACGCCCGGCCACGGGCCCCTTGGGCGAGCGCCTGTTCCTCACCTCCGGCGGCGCCACCGCCACGCCGCAGACGGTGCGCATCCTGCTGCGCCGCGCGGCCGAGGACGCCGGCCTTACCCGCCGCATCACGCCCCACATGCTCCGCCACACCGCGGCCACCCACCTGATCGAGGCGGGAGTGGACATCCGCTTCGTCCAGAAACTCCTGGGCCACGCCAACCTGGCCACCACCGAAATCTACACCCACGTCAGCGACACCAGCCTCCGCGAGGTGATGGAGGGGGCCGTGAGGAGGAGAGGGGGGAGTGATAACTAAGAATTATCGAAGATGGATATTTTGCTGCTTACCCTTACTGATGACCCTTTCGACCCACCAGGCGCAGGGCGATTCGGGGGCTCACATGCCTTCTTTTTCGACCTATCTCGACAATTCGTGCGTCGTGGCCATGACCTGACCATTGTCACTCGGTTGAATAGCTCGTGTAAGCCGCGGATACAGGAGCTAGGCCCCCTTTGCCGTCTATATCGGCTGGAAGTGGGCAGCCCGACGGAAATGGACCACCATTCAATGGGAAGTTTGCGGGACGAACTTGCCGATGCGCTTGCCGGTCTGCTTTCAGGGAAGACCTTCGATATCGTTCAAACCAGCAACTGGCTGTCTGGTGCCGTTGGCATCGGACTGGTCCCCGTTATTGCTCGACGCCATGTCCACCACTTGCTTTCACTGGGGCGGACCCGCATCGAGCTGGGAGAGGAAGCCTCTTGTTTCGATGGCGTCAGGGATGTTTGGGAGCGGCGTGTTTTCAACGAGGCCGACACCCTCATATGCGTGAGCCGTAACGAGAAAGATGCGTTAGAGAGGCTGTATCCTGATGTCAGACCACAATCAGTTTCAATCATCCCCTATGGAATCGACTCCCAGATATTTAGCCGTCGCCCGGAAAGTGCCGACGATTTCATACGTCGGACGACTGGTCGATTCCCGTAAGGGCTTGGCTGTTTTCATTGATGCGGTGGAGCTTTTGCTATCGGTGGATCTTCCGCCATTCCGCGTGCGCATTGTCGGCGGAACGGCAGAAGAGGCGGCCGATCTTGAGAACACCTTGCTGCGTGCTACGGAAAATATACGTCATGCCATCGAAGCCGGCCGATTTGAGATATGGAGCCGGGTCGATGGTTATTCCCTGCCCGAAATCTACAGCCGCAGTACCGTCGTCTGTCTCCCCTCCTTGCGCGAACAGTTTGGAATGGTCGCCGTTGAGGCGATGATGTGCGGAACGCCCGTGGTCGCCACCAGGACGGGAGGGCTTCAGGACATCATTGCCCATGACGTGAACGGTTACTTGGTGGATCGGCTGAATGCGCCAGGACTTGCTGCCGCCCTGGCGCAGTTTGTCAGAAACGACCGTTTGGGCCGCTGGATGGGAAACAACGCCGCGCTGTGGAGTCGGGATCGTTTTTCACTCGATGCGGTGGCGGAACGCTATCTCGGGCTTTACGGGGAACTTCTGGCGCCGTCGAACAGCGATCCCTCGCTTCCCGGGGCAACCTTATCCATCAATGATAACCTGATAGAGGCTCGCCGGCCTTTGGTGGAGAGGTTGTTGGGAGGGCGGATCGACAGCTGGAAAGATGTCTCGTCCAGTCCGACGCCCAGCTTCCTTATCTCATCGCAGAAAGGCGAATTCTTCCTCAAGATTCATCAAGAGCGCCCTCCCTCCTTGACCTGTCTGGTGCCCAGCCCGCTTGAGATGGATGCCCCCCCCATCGCCCCGGAGCGGGTGAAGATGGCTTGCCTTCTGACGGCAGTGCCGGTTGCCCCACGTGTTGTCGCGGCGGACGAGGAAGCAGGTTTGCTGGTCCAGGAGAAACTGCTGGAAGATCATGAAGCCGAGCCGGCTGTAGCTGAGGAACTCATGATGGCCGCTTCCCGGCAGTTCCAGACTCTGTTCGTGGTGAAGGATGATGGGGCAACGGCTTATCTGTCCGCCCTGGACGGCATGTCGGTGGCCAGCGATATGCAGGAAGCCGTGCAGCAGTTCGACCGGGCAGCCGCACAGTTAAGTGCTCAATGCTTAAAAGGGGGGCGGCTGCGCTTGCGCAAATGCCATCCGCAGGTGGAATTATTCCGCCTTGAGGAAACGTTGAAGCGAGATGCGTGGTCGTTTCCGCCCGAGTTCGCCCTGCGCGCGAAGGGGCTTGTGCGCTTTCTTGCCCATTGTCGGCCATTGTCGCGTGTCTTGCCGCGTCTCCAGCACGGCAGCATGAAACGCGAACATCTTATGCGTCGTCTTGATGGCAGTCCGGCTGTTTGCGATCTTGATCATGCCGGTTTCTATGCGGGGCCGCACGATCTTGCGCATTGGTTCCACGACCAGCATGCCCACCAGTCATCCCCATCCCCCTATGCCATGCTTTGCCGCTTGGCCGAATTGGCGAAAAGCGATGAGGACCTGTTCCTGGGCGCTCTGTGGATGGCGATTTTTCCCTTGTTCAACGCTCAATGGCGGTTTGCCCGCGGGGATTGGCGTATCCGGTCATGGGATATGCAACTGCTCGCCAGCTACCAAGAGGCTTTCTGCAAAGTCGTCATTCGGTGATGAGGAAACGGTGACGCCCATAGATCGGGACACGATATTTCAGATTGACGGGGGATAAGACGGTGGCCTGACCATCTTCCAGGTTTTGCGCCAGCAGAAGCAACCCGTCACGGCATGCGGGATTCATCAGCGCCAATGCAGCCCCATAAGTGTCTGGATTCGCCAGAGTGCGTGACGCAAGATTGATCAATGGCAGAAGCTCGCGCCCATGACGGGCAATCCTGTCCGCTTCCCAATTGGTCGCATCCAGGCAGGTCAGTGTCTGGATGTCATGCGCGACCGCCTTGGCGTCATCACCCAGTATCTCCCAGGTGGTGGCGAGATTGGCATATACCCGCCAGAGACGGCGGCCGACATTATGCCGCAAAGCAATGGCTTCCGCTTCGCCCAAGCATTGCAGTGCCGCTTCGGCATTGCCCTCCATCAGCCAGGCAACGGAAAGGTTGAGATCACACCGCAGCGCGGTGTTTTCCATCTCGTGTCGGCGGGCGATCAGAAGACTTTCCTCTGCCTGCCGGCGGCCTTCGGCTAAACGCCCGTCAAACAGGTTGATAAAGGATAGGCTGGCAAGGGCATGAGCCTGGCGCGACAGCAGGCCGTGGACCCTGGCAGAGCGGAGCTGCCGTTCCCAGTGATAGCGTACGACGGTCCAGTCTGATCGCAGATAAATGGCTCCCAGGTTCGAGCGGACCTTGTTCAGCAGTGACCAGGCGGCTTTCGGCCGATGACTGATTGCCTGGCCAAGGGCGTTCAAGGAATCCTCCGTGCGCCCGTTCTGTCGAAGGCAGATCGCCAATCGGATCAGATTTTCAGCACGCTCAATATTTCGCATCAGCCCCTGTTCGTTGAAAATCCGCTCGGCCTCTTCATGGTGAGCCAAGGCCTTGGCGACGTCATTTTGCTCGAACAGCATTCGCCCCTGCATGGCCGTGAGAGCGGCAATGCATCCATGGTCTTGCAGCCGTTCGGCGACCATTCTCGCTTCGCTGAGGATGGCATCGCTCAATCGTCCACTTCCCGACGAGACGCTTCCCAGGCTTTGAAGATTATCCAGCAGGATTGCCAGCGCCTCACGGTCGCGTGCCTGCCAATTGTCGAAGTCGCGGCGAGCCGGAGCTGCGACCTGAATCGCGAGATCAATCCAGCTGTCATCCCCCTCATTCTGGCTCGCCCATGCCGGATCGAGTGTCAGTAATGCAATGTAGTTGGCGCGCAATGCATCCGCAGGACGCCCCCGTTCGCTGCCAGCCTTGGCAGCCGTTCGGGCGAAGGTGAAGGCCTTTTCCGCCTGGCCTGCCTGATAAGCAAGCGACGACAGCAGCAAAGCGTCGGCGTCAGCTTCCAGCTCGGCCAGCAATCCACTGGCCAGTCTTTGATGCTTGTGCGGAGCCAATCCGCTCAGCAGGGCCGCGCGCACCAGATCATGGTCGAATTCGATCAACTCAGCGCAGCCAGGCACCGGAAGGACGATGCTCCAACGAGCGCATTCATCCAAAGCGTCCAGTGCGTCTTCGCTGTCCGGCATGAGGGCGACGGCGGCGGTCTCCCGGAATGGAAACTGACGACCATAACAGGCGCCTGCCTCAACCATCTTTTGCAGCCATGAGGGTTGGTTCTTAAAGAACACCTGCAGTCTTTTCTGCGTGGTGGTTTTCAACCCGTCATGACCAAGCAGCGCGTTTAACTTGTCCGGCCGTAAAAGAACCGGGGTCTGCCCGGTTCCGACATATCCCAAAAGCCCCAACAGCTTCAGATAAAGAACCGCTTCTCGAAGATTGAACGGCGATGTTCCCACTTGCTGGATAATGCTTTCAGTCTGCGCCTCCGACAGAGTGGGCACCGTGCTGCGCAGAAGCTGCCGGGCTTCATCGTCTTGAAGGGGGCGCAAATGCAGCAGCGCATCCTCGGCCAGCGCCGAGATTTTCTGAAGCCGCTGCAGCCAGTCGCGAGCAAGATCGTGGGTGCCGCTGTCAGAGAACGGACGCGATGTCAGCAAAAGGAAGATGTTGCCCATTCCGGTCGAGCGGAGTTGGCGCAGCGTGTCCGCCAGCAGGGACAAAACAGAGGGAGGAACCTTGTGAAGGTCTTCGAAAATGAATACCAGGCCCCGTGCCGCTCCGGCCTCGGCGAGAAGGGCCGCCAATAATTGAGCCCGAATAGCCGGATTGTAATTATCGGCCCGTAACCTGCCGGAATCACACAGATCATCGGCAACGAGCCGGCGTAGCTGCGGCGACAGATCCAAGCATTCCAGCCAGCGGAGCAGGGCTGGTTTCAGCCCCGGCTCGAAAGAGTTGCGTGCAAACGGAAACAAGGTGGTGAAGCTAGCCGTTATCAGTGCCGTATCCGACTCGATGGCTTCCCCATCAAGCATCAACGTCCTGATACCCCATGACTGGATATCCCGCCTAAGGCATCCGATCAGAAACGATTTGCCTAAACCGCCGGGGGAAAGCAATATGCGAAGGGCGCTTCCACCAGTGTTGCGCCAAGTATTCAATGCGGATTGGATCTGCTTGTAGGCGGTCTTCTGACCACCGACCATCATCGGCTGAAGGCCGATTTCAGAGACCTGGAAGGAATTGATGACCGACAGCCGTAACGGGCTCGGGAAACCTTCCTGGTCGATGTTGAAATCACAGCCGTCCCAGTGTCCGGCCAGGCCAGGCCAAATGGCGAAAACCCAGCGCCGGCGTGTGCCCGGAGACAGGAGAATTGGCTGTGACTGCGTGTCATTTATGCCGAATATCGAGGCCGCGTCCTCATCGATCAGCCTCATGGATAATTTGGCATAGAACGGCGCCACGTCTTCACCGATGGCGACATCAATGATGGCAAAAACTGGCCGATCAGGCCGTACCATGCATTTGGCGCTGCTCGGAAGCGCATCGGTTGGAGAAAGCGAGAAGGTTACCTTGCCGATGATCTGATCATCGACTGTCCTATCTGGAACCTGTGGATTTCCAATCTCGTTGTTTAACAGTTTAATAAGGCGTACGCCATTAATCAAGCTGAACTGAATATTAAGCGGTGCGCAAAACGCGCCAATCCACAAAGGTAAATTTTCTGAAAAATCACTATTAGTGACGAAAATGATCTTCGTTACTTTGTTGGCGAAGGCGTCTATAAGATGAGATCCAATATCACCTTTGCCAACATTTTCGGTCGATCTTTTCTTTACCTCGAGAAATACTCTTACGCTCACAGAAAGGTCTTCGCCAAGTCCGATCGCCAGCACATGATGGGACTCTGCATCCCGGCCGCCATCATGGCTAAGCGACGTTTGCTCGGTCGAAATCTGGTATTGGCCGTATAATTGACGGATCGTATCAACGACCAGCGTCTCAAAACGGTCCCACCGCATATCCAGTAGGTCCTGAGGACTGTAAATGTGACCTTCCATCTTCGATAATTCTTAGTTATCTTTCATACATACCCTAAACTCCATCGCATGGTATATTATATGTGTCATCAGCAATCAACGGCTGATTACGAATCGCCTCGCCTACCCCCTCGCCTGCGGTGTCGTGCGTCTTTGCGCTAAAGGGAGGTAGCCCTTGGCGCGTTTGGGCAGGGGGGTGGCGAGGTGGCCGGCGTAGATCTGTTTGGTGGCCTCGATCATCACTACCCCACCGAACGCCGGGAACCAGCGCTGACCCAGGGTTTCCCATGCGCGGGCCGTACTCAGAACCGTGCGCGAGCGCAAGGGCGGGACGAACAATGCCGGGTAGGACTGGGCCGGGGTGAACAGGCAATCGCGCAAGGCGCGGGAAAGCTGGCCCGATGAATAGGGCCGGCCGTGGCCGAATGGGCTGCGCTCGAAACGGGCCCAGAGCCCGCGCCGGTTGGGCACCACCACCAATAGCCGGCCTCCGCCGGCCAGCACCCGCCAGATCTCGCGCATCATGGGACGCAGAGGTTCGGCGCATTCCAGGCCGTGGACGAGCAATACCCGGTCCATGGACAGGTCGGGAAACGGCAGGTCGGCTTCGTCCACAAGGGTCGTCAGGTTGCGCCCCTCCGTCGGCCAGGGCAGCACGCCCTGCTGGGCCGGCATGGCCGCCAGCAGCCGCGCCGCCTCGTTGCGGAAGGGGTTGAGGAAGGGCGTGGCGAAGCCCAGGCCCAGGACGTTCATCCCTTTGACGTCGGGCCATATCTGGCGCACTTGGTTGGCGATGACCCGCCCCGCCACCCGCCCCAGGCTGGTGGCGTAGAAGTCCCGCAAGTCGACCGCGTCGGTCCACATGGTCCCGCCCTTACCCGCGCCCCCGGTAGCCCGGCACGCCCTGGTCGGGCAGCCACAGCCCGGCGGGCGGCGGCCCCGACTGCCAGAACACGTCGATGGGAATCCCGCCGCGCGGATACCAGTAGCCGCCGATGCGCAGCCACAGCGGCCCCGCGGCCACACGGACCTTCTTGGCGATGGCGAGGGTGCAGTCCTCGTGAAAGCCGCCGTGGTTGCGGAAGCTTCCCAGGTAGAGCTTCAGCGACTTGCTTTCCACCAGCTTCCCGGCCGGTACGTAGTCCAGCACCAGATGGGCGAAATCCGGTTGTCCGGTCACGGGACAGAGCGAGGTGAACTCAGGCGCCGTGAAGCGCACCAGATAGGTTTCGCCGGGATGGGGATTGGGCACGCATTCCAGCACCGCCGCCTCGGGCGAGGCCGGCAGGTCGATCCTGGCGCCCAGTTGGGCAAGGCGCGGAGCCGATGTTTCACTCATGCCCCCAGAATGCCGCCGCCGCAGAAGAATTCCCAGGGAAAACATGCCCCCCGCGACCGACCGAATCGAACGAGGCTCGCACCTGCACACGAAATCAATATGTTGTATGCGTATACAACATTTTCACACGATATATACATGCAGCCAAGACGTCACGCAAAGAACCCGACCGGTTGGTTTTTTTGGAGGCGAAACCACATGGCGGGTCCGGACGACGCCGGACACGGGGAAGGCGCTCAGGCCTCGGTTTTTTCCAGGACGTCCCGCAGGATGTGGGCCATCCGCGCCAAGCCGTCCTCGTCGATGACGAAGGGCGGGGCGAGAATGCCGGTATCGCCGGTGAACTTGACGTGCAGGCCGGCGTCGAACAGGGCCTTCATGGCCCCGACGCCCCGCCCAGGCGCCAGATCGAAGGCGGCCATCATCCCTTGGCCCCGCAATCCCTTGACCGCCGGCAGGTCCCGCAGCCCGAAAACCGCGTCCAGAAAGATCGGGGACAGACGGACGGCGCGGGCGAACAGGCCTTCATTTTCATAGATTCCCAACGTCGCCAAGGCGGCGGCGGCGGCCACCGGGTGGCCGGAAGCCGTATGGCCGTGGAAGAACTCGATGGCGCCCGCCGGTGCGGAATCGACAATAGCGTCGTGGATGCCCTCCCGCACTGCCACGGCGCCCATGGGCATGCAGCCGTTGGTCAGCGCCTTGGCCATCGTCACGATGTCGGGGACGACGCCGAATTCCTGGGCGGCGAAGGCGGAACCGGTTCGGCCGAAGCCGGTGATGACCTCGTCGAAGATCAGCAGGATGCCGTGTTCGTCGCAAAGGCTCCGCAGGCGTTCCAGGTAGCCCCGGGGCGCCACCAGGGCGCCGGTGGAACCGGCGATGGGCTCGACGATGCAGGCGGCGATGGTTTCCGCGCCATGGTGGTCGATGAAGCGCTTGAGGTCGTCGGCGAGGTCGCCCCCTTCCTCCGGTTGGCCGCGGCAAAAGGCGTTGGCGGGCAGGCCGGTGTGGCGCATGTGCAGAACACCGGGAATCTCGATGCCGAAGGCGCGCCGGTTGTTGACCAGACCGCCCAGGGTGGTACCGGCCAGGGTGGCGCCGTGAAAGGCCCGCTCGCGCGCCACCACCTTGAGCCGCCGCCCTTCGCCCCGCGCCCGGTGGTAGGCGAGTGCGATCTTCAGCGCCGTGTCCACCGCGTCCGAGCCCGAGGAGGTGAAGAACAGCCGGTTCAGATCGCCGGGCGTGAGCGCGGCCAGGCGGCGGGCCAGTTCGAAGGCGGGCGGCGCGCCGATCTGGTAATGGGAGATGTAGTCGATCTCCAGCACCTGGTCGTGGATGGCCTGGGCGATCTCGCGGCGGGCGTGGCCGGCCGGAACGCAGAACAGGCCCGAACAGCCGTCGAGCACCCGGCGGCCCGCGTGGTCGGTGTACCAGACGCCATCCGCCTTGACGAACAGGCGCGGCGCGGCCTTGAAGTCGCGGTTGGCCGTGTAGGGCATCCAGTGTTCGGCAAGGCTGTTGCTGCTCATGTCTTTTCCGTAGGGCCTTGAACGAAGGCCCGTCAAGGCCAATCATGGGACAGGAGGTTCCCCATGTTGATCGGCGTCCCCAAGGAGATCAAGGTCCACGAGTACCGGGTCGGCCTGCTGCCGGCCAGCGCGCGCGAGGCGGTGGCGGCAGGCCACCGGGTGATCGTCGAAGCCGGCGCCGCCGGCGGCATCGGCCACCCGGACGCCGAATACCTGGCCATCGGGGCGGAGGTGGTCGACACGGCCGAGGAGGTTTTCGCCCGCGCCGATCTTATCGTCAAGGTCAAGGAGCCCCAGCCCCACGAGCGGCGCCGCCTGAGGGAAGGGCAAGTCCTCTTCGCCTACCTGCATCTCGCCCCCGATCCGGCCCAGACCAGCGACCTGATGGCCGGCGGCGCCGTCTGCATCGCTTACGAGACCGTGACATCGTCCAAAGGCGGCCTGCCGCTGCTGGCCCCCATGTCCGAGGTGGCGGGACGCATGGCGCTCCAGGCCGGCGCCCGTTGCCTGGAAAAGGAACAGGGTGGGCGAGGCATCCTTCCCGGCGGCGTACCCGGCGTGGCCCCGGCCAAGGTGTCCATCCTGGGTGGCGGCGTGGTGGGCGCCAACGCCGCCCTGATCGCCGTCGGCATGGGCGCCGACGTCACGGTGCTGGATCGCGACACCGACCGGCTCCGCCATCTGGCGGAACGCTTCGAGGGCCGGCTCAAGTGCGTGCATTCCAACGTCGAGACGGTGGAATCCTACGTCGTCGACGCCGATCTGGTCATCGGCGCCGTGCTGGTGCCGGGGGCCGAGGCGCCGAAGCTGATCCCGCGCGCCCTGATGGGGCGCATGAAGCCGGGATCGGCCTTCGTCGACGTCAGCATCGACCAGGGCGGCTGCGCCGAGACCTCGCGCCCCACCACCCACGCCGATCCGACCTACCTGGAAGAAGGCGTGGTGCACTACTGCGTGACCAACATGCCGGGCGCGGTGCCCCACACCTCGTCCTACGCGCTCAACAACGCCACCCTGCCCTTCGTTCTCGCCTTGGCGGGCAAGGGCTGGCGGCGGGCGCTGAAGGAAGACCGGCACCTGGCGGCCGGACTCAACGTGGCGCGGGGAAAGCTAACCTGTCGCCCGGTAGCCGAAGGGCTGGGGCTGATGGGCGACTATGTCGAGGCGACGGAGATGCTGATGCCGTAGCGGACTACGGCACCATGCCCATCATGTAGTTCATCGGCGAGGAGAACATATGGGTGGTCCGCCCCAGGTCCCAGGACATGCGGGCCATGTTGGCGGTGATGTTGCTGGTGTTCGCCGCCATCACGGTGACGTCCTGGGTCATGCGCTTTATCGAGGCGTCCATGCGGCCCATCTTCTCGTCGATGTGGATCATCGAGACATTCATGCCGTTGATGTCCGCGGCCATCTGCTTCTGGACGTCGGTCATGATCTGCACGTTGTTGCCCATTTGCAGCATCACCTCGGTCATGGTGACCACGCGCTGGGCCATGCCGTACATCACCCAGGTGAAGACGCTCATCACCAGGACGATGCCGCCGATGCCAAAGACCACATAGCGGCTGTTGTTGACTCTTCTGTACATTCGCGACTCCCCGCCTCTCCGGCCGCGCCCGTTCCCGTAGGCGATGCGCATTCCCTTTTATATCCCGGATTTCTAATATAAAGACAACCCCATCTCCCGTCCAGGGTAATCGGGTTCGCCCTGCCCCGGCGAAGCTCGCCCTTGAAATGGCGATACGAAATAGGAGATGACTGGAAGGGGACTTTTCCCCTTCCAGTCCGCGAGGCGAACCATGGCCAACACCACCAAGATCGTCTTCATCGGCGCCGGCAGCATGTCCTTCGGGCTCAGCATGTTCCGCGACCTGTTCCTGTGCAGGGACCTGGCCGGCAGCACGTTGACCCTGGTCGACAGCAATCCGGAAGCCCTGGATCGCATGACCCGGCTGGCGGAGATCATGAACGCTCGCTCCGGCACCGGGATGAAGATCGAAAAGACCGCCGACCGCCGCGCCGCCCTGGACGGGGCCGGGTTCGTGATGAGTTCGGTGGCCATCGACCGCAACCGGCTGTGGAAGCAGGACTTCGCCATCCCCAAGAAGCACGGCATCCGCCATACCCTGGGCGAGAACGGCGGGCCGGGCGGACTGTTCTTCACCCTGCGCACCCTGCCTTTGGTCTTCGACTTCGCCCGCGACATCGAGGAACTCTGCCCCGACGCCCAGTTCATCAACTTCTCCAACCCGGAAAGCCGCATCGTTCTGGCCCTCAACAAATACACCAAGGTCAAGACCATCGGGCTCTGCCACGGCATCTTCATGTCCACCGGCGACATCGCCTACGTGCTGGGGCGCGACTTCTTCAGCCTGGACGTCTGGGCGGCCGGGCTGAACCATTTCCAGTGGGTGCTGCAACTGCGCGACAAGGCGACCGGCGAGGATCTCTATCCCCTGCTGCGCGAGAAGGAGAAATCCCACGATCCCAAGCACATGCCTCTGTCGCGCCGACTGCTCAAGGCCTTCGGCCACTGGCCGACCTGCAGCGACGACCACATGGGCGAGTACGTGGCCTTCGGCTGGGAGGGGGGCGAGCACGGCTACGACTTCACCTGGGACGAAGGCAACCGCGCCAGCCTGAAGAAGGCCCTCGATGGCGTGCTGGACCGCGACGAGCCCCTGCCGGGCGACTGGCTGACCTCGTCGGGAGAACGGGGCGTCCACGTGATCGAGGGTATCCTCAACAACCGGCACCGGGTCGTCGAATCGGCCATCGTCTACAACCAGGGCGCCATCCCCAACCTGCCCGCCGACTTGGCCGTCGAGGTGCCGGTCGTGGTCGACGCGGGCGGTGTTCATCCGGTCTCCCTTGGCCCTTTGCCCGATCCCATCGCCAAGCTGCTCCTGCAGCAGGCCAGCGTACAGCAATTGGCCGTCGAGGCCGCCGTGCATGCCGACAAGGACTTGGCGCTCCAGGCCTTGCTGGTCGATCCCGTCATCAATTCCACCACCGCCGCCGCCGCCCTGCTGGACGAACTCTGGGAGATCAACAAGCCCTATATCCGCAAGTGCGTCTGACCGTCTTCCTGTTTATTAGCAATTGGTAATTTAACGGTGGTCGGGGGCGGAGGGTTCTGGTAAAACCGTCCTGCCGACCGCCGGAGGAGGCCGCGAATCGCGGTGGCGGGCGGGTCAAGTTTGGGAATTCAGACGCTACCAATTCGCTAGGGGAGACATCATGTCCAAGCTGGTTGCGCCGCACGGCGGCGGTGAGTTGAAGCCTCTCATTTATCCGGAAGTCCAGCGCGCCGAGGAAATCAAGCGGGCTCAGAACCTGAAGAAGGTTCCGATGACCAGCCGCGAGACATCCGACGTCATCATGTTCGCCATGGGCGCCTACACGCCGCTCGACGGCTTCATGGGCAAGGCCGACTGGAAGGGCGTTTGCGCCGACATGAAGATGGCGGGTGGCCTGTTCTGGCCGATCCCCATCACGCTTTCGGCGGACAAGGCCCTGGCCGATTCCATCGGCGACGGCGAGGAAGTCGCCCTGGTCGACGAGGAAAACGGCGAGATCATGGGCGTCATGACGGTGACCGAGAAGTACGAGCTTTCGGACGCCGACAAGAAGTTCGAGTGCGAGCACGTCTTCCGCACCGCCGACATGGCGCACCCCGGCGTGCAGAAGGTCATGGGTCAGAAGGCCGTCAACCTGGGCGGGCGCGTGATGGCGCTGTCCGAAGGCGAGTATCCCACCAAGTACAAGGGGCTCTACTTCCGCCCGGCCGAAAGCCGCGCCATGTTCGCGGAAAAGGGCTGGTCCACCGTGGCCGCCTTCCAGACCCGCAACCCGATGCACCGTTCCCACGAGCACCTGGCGAAGATCGCGGTCGAAGTCACCGACGGCGTGTTCATCCACCAGGTGCTGGGCAAGCTGAAGGAAGGCGATATTCCGGCCGAGACCCGTACCGTCGCCATCCAGACGATGATCGACAACTACTTCGTCAAGGGCACGGTGATCCAGGCCGGCTATCCGATCGAGATGCGCTACGCCGGCCCGCGCGAGGCCCTGATCCACGCGGTGATCCGCCAGAACTTCGGCTGTTCGCACCTGATCGTCGGGCGCGACCATGCCGGCGTCGGCGACTACTATGGCCCGTTCGATGCCCAGCACATCTTCGACACCCTGTGGCCGGGCGCCATGGACACCAAGCCGCTGAAGATCGACATCACGTTCTATTGCAAGAAGTGCTACGGCATGGCCACCGCCAAGACCTGCCCGCACGGCAAGGAAGACCAGGTCAACATCTCCGGCACCAAGCAGCGCGAGATGCTGTCCAAGGGCGAGGACATCCCGCCCGAATTCAGCCGCCCCGAAGTGGTCAAGGTCCTGCAGGCCTACTACGCCGGGCTGAAGAAGTAATAGGGTCTTCGGACCTGCTTTGCGAAGGGGAGGGGCCGGTGCTCCTCCCCTATTCGTGTCTGAAGCGCGCGCGTCGGCCTGTCGCCCGGCCTCCTTTCCTTGGCTGCGAATGCAAGCCAAAAGGGCGTAAAATCGCACATGAACTAACCTCTGGAATTTTATTGCGAAATTGTTATAGTCAATAGTGGTGCGGCATGCGGCATGGGGTGTGGGATGTTTTCATTGTCCCCGAGAAAAAGCGGCGGTGCGACGCTTAACCTCGATAAGTTGGTTTCACTGATCAGCCAGCCGTTTTCCAGCGTCTCGTTGACCGAGGAACGCCTTGAACTCCTGAGATTCATGGCCGATCTCCTGGAAACGCCTCGGGTGTTTCTTTTCCAGTGGCTGTTCGACAGCGGCGCTTCCGGGCCGGAAATCCGCCTGGATCAGGTCTACGCCAAGGAATTGGACAAGGGCGGCGCGTCCATCGGGGTCGTGGCTCGCGGGCTGGAAGGATGCCACCTGTGCCTAGGAGATGCCGACGCCGCGGACATGGACAAGCTTCATGGCCGGTTGTCCTTCCGGGGCAACGCGGTTATCGGGGGATGGTTGGCGGGGAAGGGCGCCGATGTTACGGCCCTTGCCGAAGAATTCCTGCCGCTGGAAAGCCACGATCCCGAAAAGGCGGGGAAGCCGCTGGGGGTGATCCAGATCGTCATGCCCCACCGTAGCGAGAGCCTGCCGGAGGCCTGCCGCGCCCTGGTCACGGCCATCGCCGGCAAGATCGAGAACAGCCGCAACCATCGCATCTGGAACGCGCTTTCGGAACTGAACTCCCTGGAAGGCGGTCGCGGCGACATCGATGCGACGCTGAAAGCGGCGGCCGCCATCGTGCGGCGCGATACGCGGGCTGCGCTTTGCACGATATCCTATCCCCACATCTCCCAGGCGTCCGGGGTTGTCGCGTATTCGGCGCCACATCCGCCCAAGCTTCGGGTTCCCCCCATCGAAAACAACCCGTTTCTCCGCCAGGTTTGGCAGAACAGGAAATCGGTGCGGGTGCGGGATCGGTTGGACGTCGCCGAGATGGAGACCCTGTTCGGGCCCACGCCCTCCGGATTCCAGAGTGTACTGCGCCCCGGACATCGCCTGTCCTGGATGTGTGTGCCGGTCCTGGTGGATGCGGTGGGGCTGGAGCCGGACAAGTCGGAAAAGGGCGTGATCTGCCTGATTCAGGCGTTCAAGAAGAATCCCCTCAGCCGCGTCTACACGGCCTTCAGCGAGACCGATCAGAAAATGGTGGAGAAGATCGCCGAAGCCTTGTCGAACATCGTTCCCGTGGCGACCCTGCAAGGGGCGCTGCAGGGCATTGCGCGGCGACTGGCGGAAATCGGGACTTCCGACAACTTCGAGCCCAGGGTGGCCTTCGACCTGTTGGCGGAAACCATTCCGGAAACCCAGTTCAGCGCCATCGTGGATGCGGACGGGCAGGTCACGCTGAGCGACGCTCGGTTCCAGACCCTGGAAGACGACCTGCGCCGCACCGTCCATTGGCCCGACGGGGTGGCGAATCTGCCGAACGGCCAGGCCGTTCTGATTCAGAAGCTTTTCGATATCGACAATCGGAAGGCGGTCATGGCGGTCGGCATCATGGACCCCTGGCTGCCGGGGTACAAGCGGGACA
Organism: Magnetospirillum sp. WYHS-4; assembly: GCA_039908345.1. Lineage (NCBI taxonomy): Bacteria > Pseudomonadati > Pseudomonadota > Alphaproteobacteria > Rhodospirillales > Rhodospirillaceae > Magnetospirillum > Magnetospirillum sp. WYHS-4. The sequence continues at coordinate 19,721 of JAMOBD010000006.1, read as the reverse complement.
TCGTCCGCTACCTCTGCCGGGAAGTCGCCCGCTTCCTGTCCGACAAGCACCACATGAAAAGCAAGGTCGAGGACCTGATTCAAATTCGCCACAATGTCCGCTCGGGGCTGCAGGGAATGATCGGCCATATGACCGTGGCCAACACTAGGTGGCGGAATTTCAAGGACCGGGACCCCTCGCTGGCTTTCCGGCGCCTGGTCGATAGTGCCCGGTTCCATAAAAGCCTGGCGCGGGCCCGCCTGTTCGCCGAGAAGACGCGCATCCTGGTCGACGAATCCCGCTTCATCCTGGACCGCATCGCGCCGGAGTCGCTGAAGGTGATCGACTGCGACATCCTCGACCTGATTGCCGAGGTCACCCTCTGCCTGCGGCCGGAGGCGGAGCGGCGGGGGCTCGACATCATCGTCAATGGTCATATGCTGCCCAAGCCTTCGCGAACCGGCAAGATGGATCGCGATCTCGTCTACATCCTGCTGTTCAACATCATCGAAAACGCGGTCAAGTATTCCTATCGGGATCAGATCGTACAGATCGACGTCAAGCCGTATCGGGCCGGCGGCTGGGCCATTGCCGTGTCCAACGTGGGCGATCACATCCCGGAAGAGCAGCGGGAGGCCATTTTCGAACCCTTTCGGCGCCTCCATGCCGCCAATCCCGACGCCCGGCGTCCGGGAACGGGATTGGGGGTGGCGGTCGCCCGGAAGATCCTGCAAGCCCACGATTCCCAGGCCCGGATCGAGATCCAGTCGACCCTGCGTGGCCGTACCGGAACCGACGGTGCGTTGACCGTCTTCACCATCTTCCTTCCCAAGGCGCCGAGATACCTATGACCGAAACCTCCCCTTCCCCGATCCAAGTCATGGTGTTGCATTACGAGGACGAGCCGGAGGTCGTCTCCTGGATCCCCGCTGCCCTTTATGACCATTACTGTGCGGAAGATCCGTCCTTGCTGGATGACGACGATGCCCTTCGGGAAGCCGATGATGACCTGAGCGCCGACCTGACGCTCGAACGCTACGGCCAGAAGATTCGAATCGGTTACCGGATTCTCGAAAAGACTGAGAACTTTACCATGGAGGTGGAGAAGCTCGATGGGGCGCCGGCGCTGATCATCCTGGACCTGTTCCGTCAGACAGAAAATGGCATGGAGCCGGTTGGCATCAATGTCTTGCAGGGAATTAAGGATCGACCAACGCATCAAATTTTCTTTCTGACGGCATATCCTCAAGATCTCCCTGATGTGGTTGTTCAAGAAATAAAAAGCGACAATATTTTTCATAAACCCGTGAATATCGTTAGCTTTGTTGCAAGAATTGCCAATTCTATAGATTTCATAGTGTCTTGTGTGAAAATATGACACGCATTAACCAAAATAATTGCCTGAAGACCGTACCTGTTATTGTGTCTACGCTTACGGGACAGATTGGGCACACAACAGATGTCGACATTAATCTGTCTCGCGCCATCAGGAGCATCCTAGGAACCTTCAATGTAGACGGAATCTCAGTTTGGTTGCCATGGTGGAGTTACAGCTTCATATCGTTGCGCTCTGCGTTTCGCATTAAATATAAGGACAAAATTGTTTCTATATTTGATGCTGCGGTTCGAGTCGCCTCGCAAAATGTACCGCAGACGGATGTCCATGAAATTCGGGCAATAACAAGCTCGGCGTGCGGTTCCGGTGTCAAGATGGTTGTCGTGTGGCCACAGAGTAGCCGCGCTGACAAGGCATTCGTGGTGTTTATGTTGAAAGGCACAAAATACGATGAATTGCCTTCGACGAGCGCTCCTGAACTGGATTTGGCTGCAGCATTTAGCAAGACCGACTATCAGGAATGGGTAACCATCGCCGAGATTCTGATCGAGGCCATGCGCCAGCGCTGCAACGTCTATCGGGGGTTCGCGCCGGAGATTTCCCGCAGGTATTGGGATTCCGAAAGTCTCCATGTCGGCAAGGCTCGGGAAGGGATACGGCGCCTGTTGCCGCCCTGGAACGGGCGCCGCCGCACCGTCACTCTGACCCTCGACCTGCGCAAATCGACCTTCGCCATGCGGGAAGCCGACAGTCCCAAGCATTTCGCCTGCTGGATGGATGTGTTGCTGACGGTCCTGTCGACCATCGTCCGGCAGAACCTTGGGGTGTTCGACAAGTTCACCGGGGACGGCATCATCGTCCATTTCCTGGACGAGGAAGTCAGGGAACTCAAGAAGGAGAGCCCGGTGACGGTGGCGGTCCGCTGCGCCGGCGCCCTGATCGCGGCGGTCGAGTGCCTGCTGAAGGATCTGCGGGAGTTTCTCCATCATGACCGCGCCGACTTCGGGGCTGGCGTCGGAATTTCCGTCGCCGATGCCCACTGGCGGCTCGACCATACGCAAAATCCCATTGTCGTCGGCCGCGGGGTGGTGGAGGCCTGCCGCCTGTCCGATTCCGCCAAGGCCGGAATCATCCAGATGTCGGGCAATGCCTATCACGAACTCGCCAAGGACCTTCGCGCCTGCGATATCGGGGGCGAAAAGGTTCCTTATGCAAGCAAGGATATCGCCGAGGACTCGGAGGTCAGGATTTGGCGCTTGACCAAATTGCCTTGTCCTCTGGCACCCGATATCGACGAAGTGGCCCGCATTTGCGACGGCTGCCGCAAAGCCAACGACTGCAACCACGGATCGGCTTCCTAAGGCACCCCAGCGCCGGATTCCCGTCGCAGCCGGCGCTTTCCCGGCCTGCCTATGGAATGGCGTGATGGGCGGGTTGGTGGTGTAGCGTCGCGCGGTGGATCATCAGGCTTTCCAAGGTCTCGAACCCAGCCTCGGATAGTCCGAGGAACTGGGCCGCCAAGCGGCCGCCCCGTTCCACCCGCACGACCCGGGCGCGCAGGAAGACGGGGGCCAGAGCGCCGCCGATGCCCCCGATGCCTCGCACTTCGAAGCGGTCGCCGGCCTTCAGGTGGCCACGGTAGTGGCGCAGCAGGAAGCCGCCGAGACTCCAGTCCAACGTGCGCCAGATCCGCCCGTCGACCAGCAGGGCCAGTTCCGGCGTCGGGATTCGCATGTCCTTGCGGCGGTGGTCCTTGTAGACGATCTGGCTTTTCATGGGGCGGTCTTTCCTCAGGTTACCCGCCAGCCTGCCAGAAGATCGTTAACAACCCCTTGCCGGCTTGCATCTCCGGCCTGCGACGGTATGATTCCCCGATGATAGGCGAGGAACGATGACCCGCAAGAAAGGACCCGGCCGGTCGGTGAAGTTGCGCATCAAGCTCTGTTCTTTCTCCGCCCTGGGGCCGGGGAAGATCGAGTTGCTGGAAGGGATTGGGGAAACGGGATCGATCTCCAAGGCGGCGAAGCGATCCGGTATGTCCTATCGCCGCGCCTGGATGCTGGTCGACGAGATGAACCGTGCGTTCGCCCTGCCGGTGGCCGATACCCAGTTCGGCGGTGCCAGAGGCGGGGGGGCCCGTCTGACTCCTACCGGACAGCGGATAGTCGACGTCTATCGGGAGATCCTTGCCAAGACCGAAGCCCTGGTGGCTGTCGAACTGACGGCTCTGGGCGACCTTCTCGCTCCGGACCTGGAAGACCGGTCCGGCGAGGCCGAGCGCGTCCATGGCAAGGCCCGCTGGCGCTCCGACTGGCGCGAAGAGAATGGCTGATCGTTCCCGTCTTGACTTATATCCAAATACACTTAAGTTCCATCGGACATAAGTCAGCCGGGAGGGTATCGCCGTGAAGATTCTTTTCTTGTCCGCGGTTGCCTTGGGCCTAGCCGTCGTGCCCGCCCGCGCCGCCGAGGTCAAGGCGGCCGTCGCCGCCAACTTCACCGCCCCGATGAAGGAGATCGCCATCGCCTTCGAACGTGCCAGCGGGCACAAGGCGAGCCTCAGCTTCGGGTCCACCGGCAAGTTCTACGTCCAACTGGCGAACGGGGCGCCCTTCGAGGTCTTCCTGGCCGCCGATGCCGAACATCCGGCCAGGGCGGAGGCGGAGGGCTTGGCCATCGCCGGAACCCGCTTCACCTATGCGGTGGGCAAATTGGTCCTGTGGAGCGCCAAGCCCGGCTTGGTCGATGGCAGGGGCGAGGTGCTGCGCGGCGGCGGATTCAACAAGCTATCCATCGCCAACCCGAAGACCGCGCCCTACGGGGCGGCAGCGTTGGACGTACTCGGCAACCTGGGTCTGATGCCGGGCATCGAGGCCAAACTGGTCTATGGCGACAGCATCGCCCAGGCCCACCAGTTCGTGGCCACCGGCGCCGCCGACCTGGGATTCGTCGCCCTGGCCCAGGTGGTGCTGGACGGTTCGGGGTCCCGATGGCCGGTCCCGGACCACCTTTACCGCCCCATCGTCCAGCAGGCCGTCATGCTCAGGCCCGGCGCAGCCAATCCCGCGGCCAAGGCCTTGCTCGCCTTCCTCAAGACCCCCGAGGCCTTGGCGATCGTCAGCAAGTTCGGCTACGCTGCCGAATAGAACGGGCGGAAGGAACAAGGCCTTGTGGGAACCGGTTTGGCTGACCCTGAAGCTGGCAGCGGCGACCACGGTCATCCTGCTGGTTCTGGGGACGCCGCTGGCTTGGTGGCTGGCCCGTTCGCGCGCCTGGTGGAAGGAGGGGGCGGCGGCGGTCGTAGCCTTGCCGCTGGTTCTGCCGCCCACCGTTCTCGGATTCTACCTGCTGCTCGCGCTGGGACCGGCCGGACCCCTCGATGGCCTGATCAAGGCGCTGGGTGGCCGGTCTCTGCCCTTCACTTTCGAAGGATTGGTGGTGGGTTCGGTGATCTATTCCCTGCCTTTCGTGGTGCAGCCGATCCGCAACGCCTTCGAAGCCCTTGGGGAACGGCCTTTGGAAGTGGCCGCCACCCTGGGCGCCCGGCCCCTTGACGCCTTCGTCACCGTAGCCCTGCCGTTGGCCCGGCCGGGATTTCTGACCGGCGCCATCCTGGGTTTCGCCCATACGGTGGGCGAGTTCGGCGTGGTGCTGATGATCGGCGGCAATATCCCCGGCGAGACCAAGGTGCTGTCGGTCGCCATCTACGACCACGTCGAATCCTTGGAATGGGCCCAGGCCCACGTGCTGGCGGGCGGCATGGTGGTCTTCTCCTTCCTGGTCATCCTCTCCATGATGCTGGCCGAGAAGCGGATGCGGCGGTGGAAGCCATGAGCCGCCTTTCCGTTCACCTTTCCGGTACCCTTGGAACCTTTACCCTCGACGTGGCCTTCGATGCTTCGGTGCGTGCCGTCACCGCCCTGTTCGGCGCCTCGGGAAGCGGCAAGACCACGGTACTGCGCTGCCTGGCCGGCTTGGTGCGCCTGCCGGGGAGCCGTCTGGTGGTGGACGGCGATGTCTGGCAGGACGAAACCACCTTCCTGCCTCCCCATCGCCGGCCCGTGGGCTACGTGTTCCAGGAGCCCAGTCTGTTTCCCCACCTTACGGTCAGGGCCAACCTGACCTACGGGACCCGCCGCCGCGCCGCAGCGCCGGGCATCGGCTTCGACAAGGTGGTCGATATCCTGGGGTTGGGCTCCATGTTGGAGCGCCATCCGGACCGTTTGTCGGGCGGTGAGGCGCAACGGGTGGCCATCGGGCGGGCGGTGCTGGCCCATCCGCGCCTCCTGCTGATGGACGAACCCCTGGCCTCCCTCGACGCGCCGCGCAAGGCGGAAATCCTGCCGCTCGTCGAGCGCCTGCGAGACGAGGCGGGCATCCCCATTCTTTATGTCAGCCATGCCATCGAGGAGGTCATCCGCTTGGCCGATACCCTGGTGCTTCTGTCGGAGGGCAGGGTGGCGGCGGTGGGCGGAGTGGAGGAATTGATGTGCCGCCTCGACCTTCATCCGGTCACCGGCCGCCACGAGGCCGGGGCGGTGATCTCCGCCCGGGTGGTCGCCCACGACGCCGAGTTCGGCCTCACCGCGCTGGCTTTCGGCCCGCACATCCTGCGGGTCGCGCGCCTGGATTTGGAAGAGGGACGGAGCCTCAGGGTGCGGATACGGGCCCGTGACGTGACCATCGCCATGGAGCGGCCGGTGCGCACCAGCGTGCTCAACGTCTTTCCCGGCCGCGTGGCACGGATCGAGGACAGCCAGGCGCCCCAGGTGGACGTGCTGCTCGACATCGGCGCGCCGCTGATCGCCCGCATCACCCGCAGATCCCTGGTCGACCTGGACCTGAAGGAAGGCATGGCGGTGCATGCCCTGGTCAAGGCGGTCGCTATCGATCGCCATAGCCTGGGCCGGGCCGGCGCCTCGCGGGAGGATTAGCCTTCAGCGTTCCAGGCGCAGGGCGAAGGGCAGGATGGTGGAAAGGTCGACCAGGGCATCCTTGAGCTGGTCGCGGGTCAGGTTCTTGGTCTTGGCCAGATTCGCTCCCCGCAGGTCGGCGCCCTCGAAATTGGCTCCCGCCACATCGGATTCGGATATCCAGGCGTCCTTGAGTGTCGCCTTGGAGAAATCCGCATTGGCTAGGTTCGCCCGATATAGGAAAGCCCGCGTCAAATCGACGCCCGAGAAATCCTTGCCCGACATATCGGCGCCCACCAAGTTCGCCGGGTCGGGATTGCGAAAGGGCGTGGCTTTGCCTTCCGCCGTTCCGGCACGTGCCTTCTGCTCCAGGTAGGACTGGGCCTTGTCGCTCAAGGTGACGGTATCCTCGATGACGCGCTTGGAAGCAACGGGTACAGCCTGCCCTTCCCAACTCGGCACCGGTTGGAATTCGGACACGGTCATATAGGTGCCGGACACATAGCCCGTAAAGGCGCTTACCCCATCGAAGGAGGACATCGCGCGGATTCCTTCTCTCCTTCTTCCCGCCGCATTGTAATCGCGATTGGTTCGAATGACAAACCATTGCTTGGGTCGTCCCGTGAAGGTATGGTCCCTTTCGGGGGGGCGAGTTCTTGGGTGAACCGTCCCATGTGGTGGGTCCAGAGGCCACTGTTCATCTACCTGGCGACGTCTCTCGCCTGGGCCTTGGTGGTCGGCGTTTCCTTGTTGCACGACTTCGGCATCCTGCGGCGGCAGGCCATGGAAACCGCGGGCAACCGGTCGCGCATGCTGTTCGACATGATCGAAACGACGCGCCTGTGGAACGCGCGCCACGGCGGAGTCTACGCTGTGGCGACCGACGAGACGCCGCCCAATCCTTACCTGGACGTGCCGGATCGCGACTTCGAGGCGTTGGGACGGCGGTTCACGCTGTTGAACCCGGCCTACATGACGCGCCAGATCGCCGAACTGGTGCAGAAGCGCCAGGACGTTACCTTCCACATCACCAGCCTGAACCCGATCCGTCCGGCCAATCAGGCCGATTCCTGGGAAACCCAGGCTTTGCGGCGCTTCGATGCCGGGGAACGGGAAGTCCTGGAATATCTGTCCGAACAGCCGCCGGTCTTTCGCTACATGGCCGCCTTGCCGGTACGCGAACCTTGCCTGAAATGCCATGCCAAGCAGGGCTACAAGGTGGGCGACGTGCGTGGCGGGATCAGCGTCACCATTCCCGCCGCCTCCATTCTCAAGCCCATGGAGGCCCAACGGCAACAAACCATGGTCCTTCATCTTGCCATGTTCCTGCTCGCTTCCCTGGGGACGGCGCTCTTCGTGTGGCGCCAGCGGCGCCACTGGCTGGCGCTGTCCGCCGCCAAGGCCGAACAGGAAGCCATCGTGGCGGCCCGTACCGCCGAACTACGTCGCTCCAACCAGGAACTGGAGCATTTCGCCTACGTGGCCTCCCACGACCTGCGCGAGCCGTTGCGTATGATCTCCAGCTACGCCGCCCTGTTGGAAAAGCGACTGGGCGGCCAACTCGACGCCGACGGCAAGGAGTTCATGGGCTACCTGATGGACGGCGCCACCCGGTTGCAGGCCATGATAAACGATCTGTTGGAATATTCCCGCGTCGACCGCGCCCAGGTGACCTTCGTTCCGGTCGCTCTGGAGGAAGCCCTGGAAGAAGCCCTGGTCAACCTTACCGTCGCCATCAAAGAGGCGGGGGCCCGGGTTGTGCACGATCCCCTGCCCGAGGTGATCGGATACGGGCCCTTGCTTGTCCGCTTGCTGCAGAACCTGATCGGCAACGCGGTGAAGTACCGGGCTCTCGACCGGCCGCCGGTGGTGCGGATCGAAGCCGTGCGCGACGGCCGGTTCTGGCGTGTTGCCATTCGCGACAACGGTATCGGCATTCCCGCCGACGCCTATGACCGGATATTCCAAATCTTCCAGCGGTTGCATGCCCGGTCGGCCTATCCGGGCACCGGCATCGGCCTGGCGGTCTGCCGCCGCATCGTCGACCGCCACGGGGGCCGCATCTGGGTGGAAAGCCGGGAAGGGGAGGGCAGTACCTTCTTCCTTACTCTGCCGGCCGCCTGATTCCTGTTGCGCGAGGCTTCATCTCGAAGCATATTTCGCACTTGCACAAAAGCCCCAACCCGTGGGACGGCCGCAGGGCCGCAGGAGTCGTCATGAGGCACCGTCAGGGCGGAATCCGGAAGATCCTGGTCGCCAACCGGGGTGAGATCGCCATTCGCGTCATGCGCGCCGCCACCGAACTGGGCATCCAGACGGTCGCCATCTATTCCCAGGAAGACCGCTTCGCCCTGCACCGCTACAAGGCGGACGAAAGCTACATGGTGGGCAAAGGCAAGAAGCCGGTCGAGGCCTATCTGGACATCCCCGACATCATCCGCATCGCCCACGAAGCCAAGGCCCAGGCCATCCATCCCGGCTACGGCTTCCTGGCCGAGAACCCCGACTTCGCCGAGGCCTGCGCGGCCGGCGGGCTGATCTTCGTTGGCCCGACGCCCGAGACCATGCGGGCGCTTGGCAACAAGGTGCTGGCCCGCGAGATGGCGATCAAGGCCGGTATCCCGGTCATGCCGGCCACCGATCCGCTGCCCGCCGACGGCAAGGAGATATTGGCGGTGGCCGGAAAGGTCGGCTATCCGGTGATGATTAAGGCGAGTTGGGGCGGTGGCGGGCGGGGCATGCGCGTGGTCGAAGGCGCGGATTCCCTGCTGGACAGCGTGGCGGCTGCCCGGCGCGAGGCCAAGGCGGCCTTCGGCAACGACGAGGTCTACCTGGAAAAGCTGGTGCGCCGTGCCCGCCACGTGGAAGTGCAGATCCTGGGCGACGCCCATGGCAACGTGGTTCATTTCCACGAGCGCGACTGTACGGTCCAGCGCCGCCATCAGAAGGTGGTGGAGCGCGCCCCCGCCCCCTATTTGACTGCGAGCCAGCGCGACGAGTTGACGGCCTACGCCCTGAAGCTGGCCCGCGCCGCCGACTATCGCAACGCCGGTACGGTGGAATTCCTGCAGGACGCCGACACCGGGGCCTTCTACTTCATCGAAGTCAATCCGCGCATCCAGGTGGAACACACGGTTTCCGAATGCGTCACCGGCTACGACCTGATCCGGTCCCAGATCCTGGTCGCCGAAGGCAAGAAGATCGGCGAGGCCGGCAGCGGCCTGCCGGCGCAAAAGGACATCCCCTTGATGGGACATGCCCTGCAGTGCCGCGTCACCGCCGAGGACCCGGAGTCCGACTTCGCCCCCGACTACGGCCAGATCACCGCCTATCGCAGCCCGGCCGGCTTCGGCATCCGCCTGGACGCCGGCACCGCCTACACGGGTGCGCGCATCACCCGGTCCTACGACAGCCTGTTGGTCAAGGTGACCGCCTGGGCTCAGGACGCCCAGGATGCCGTCTTCCGCATGGATCGCGCGCTCCGCGAATTCCGGGTGCGCGGGGTGAAGACCAACCTGCGTTTCCTGGAAAACGTGGTGAACCATCCGCGCTTCGTCGAAGGCGACTACATCACCACCTTCATCGACGACACGCCGGAGCTGTTCCACATCCCCAAGCGCCGCGACCGCGCCACCCGCCTGTTGAATTTCATCGGCGAGGTGATGGTCAACGGCAATCCCGAGGTGAAGGGCCGCAAGGCCCCCGACGCCTTCGTCGCCCCCACCCTGCCCGGCCCCCTGGCCGAAGGCTGGGAAGCCGGCACGCGCCAGAAGCTGGACGAACTGGGCGCCCAAGGCTTTTCGAAGTGGATGCTGGAAGAAGCCGGGCGGCGGGTCTTCGTCACCGACACCACCATGCGCGACGCCCATCAGTCCCTGCTCGCCACCCGCATGCGCAGCCACGACATGCTGGCCGTGGCGCCCGCCTACGCGCGGCTGCTGCCGGAACTGCTGTCCCTGGAATGCTGGGGGGGCGCGACCTTCGACGTGGCCATGCGCTTCCTCAAGGAGGACCCCTGGGAGCGTTTGGCGAACCTGCGCGAACGCCTGCCCAACCTGCTGACCCAGATGCTGCTGCGTTCGGCCAACGGCGTCGGCTACACCAACTACCCCGACAACGTGGTGAAGTTCTTCGTCAAGCGTTCGGCGGAAGCCGGCATGGACCTGTTCCGGGTCTTCGACTCGCTCAACTGGGTCGAGAACATGCGTGTCGCCATGGACGCCGTCTGCGAGACCGGCAAGCTTTGCGAGGCCGCCATCTGCTATACCGGCGACATCCAGGACCCCAGGCGCACCAAGTACAGCCTGGGATACTACGTCGCCATGGCCAAGGAGTTGGAAAAGGCCGGCGCCCACATCCTGGGCATCAAGGACATGGCCGGCCTGCTGAAGCCCCATGCCGCCACCCTGCTGGTCAAGGCCCTGAAGGACGAGATCGGCATCCCCATCCATTTCCACACCCATGACACCAGCGGCCTTAGCGCCGCCAGCGTGTTGGCGGCGGTGGAAGCGGGCTGCGACGCGGTGGACGCCGCCATGGATTCCATGAGCGGCACCACCTCGCAGCCCTGCCTGGGGTCCATCGTCGAGGCGCTGCGCGGCCATCCGCGGGATACCGGCCTGGCGGCGGAAGCCATCCGGTCCGTCTCCACCTACTGGGAGGAAGTGCGCAAGAACTACGGCGCCTTCGAGGCGCACCAGTACTCCGGCGCCTCCGAGGTCTACCTGCACGAGATGCCGGGCGGCCAGTTCACCAACCTGAAGGAACAGGCCCGCTCCCTGGGTCTGGAAAAGCACTGGCCCGACATCGCCCGCGCCTATGCCCAGGTCAACGAGATGTTCGGCGACATCGTCAAGGTGACCCCGTCATCCAAGGTGGTGGGCGACATGGCGCTGATGATGGTGACCAACAGCCTGACCCCCGAAATGGTCATGGACCCGGCGCGCGAGATCGCGTTCCCGGAATCCGTGGTCTCGTTCTTCAAGGGCGAGATGGGCCAGCCGGTGGGCGGCTTCCCCGAGGCCTTGCAGAAGAAGGTCTTGAAGGGCGAGACGCCGTTGACGGTGCGGCCCGGCGAGGTGCTGAGGCCGGTCGATCTGGATGCCGTCAAGGCTCAGGTGGAACACAAGGTCGGCCGCCAGATCGACGACAACGATCTCGCCTCCTGGCTGATGTATCCCAAGGTGTTTCTGGAGTACGCCGAGCACCTGAAGTCTTTCGGCGACGTGAGCGTCCTGCCGACCCCGGTCTTCTTCCACGGCATGGTGCCGGAACAGGAGATCATGCTGGATATCGACGCCGGCAAGACCCTGATCGTCCGCTACCTGGCCAAAAGCCCGGCCGACGATGCGGGCGAGGCCACCGTCTTCTTCGAATTGAACGGCCAGCCGCGTTCCGTTCGGGTCGTCGACCGTTCGCGCACGCCGACCCGCCATGCCCGCCCCAAGGCGGCCGAGGGCAATCCCTGCGAAGTGGGAGCGCCCATGCCCGGAACGGTGGTCAGCGTGGCCGTCCTGGTCGGCCAGACGGTGGCGCGCGGCGACGTGCTGCTGGCCGTCGAAGCGATGAAGATGGAAACCGCCGTGCGCGCCGAATGCGACGGGACGGTGGTTCGGGTTCATGTGGCCTCGGGCGACGCCGTCGACGCCAAGGACCTGCTGGTCACCATGCAGCCGGCAGGGTAGCCTGAAGCAATTGCCGTTTGGATCGAATCGACTTTAGACCACGAAGTTGGTGGGCGAGGCGATCTGCTTGAGCACCGTCAGGATGTGGCGGCTGGTCTGGATCTGGCGGCTGTCGGCCGGGTTGTGGCGTTCCTCGAAGGCTAGGCGGTCCTCCCACAGGGCAATGAAGTCGCGCGGCTTGTCGGGCTGGGCTGGCTGGCCGGTCAGGGCGCCCACGGTGCGGTCGTAGCCGGGTTGCAGTTCCGACTGGTAGGCCAGCATGGAATACTCGTCCCAACTCAAGACTCCGGCGGCGTAAAGATCCTGGCTCAAGTTCGCCATCTCGCGGGGCGACATGCGGCGGACGTTGACACCGCGCAGGATATCCGCCAGTGGCCCTTCCTCGGCCCGGCTGGGGACGGTTTCCACCTCTCCGGTGGCGATGGGCAGGGGAGGTGGGGTGGTGACGGCGGGAAGGTCCGAACGCCCGCCGGCCGAGGTGTCCGCCTCGGCCTCCAGCTTGACCAGCGATTTGCCGATCGGGGGAAGGTCGGGCTGGGGAGCCGGCGGCGGAGCGGGGGAGGGATCGACGGCTGCCGGGCTCCGCAGGCTGTGGCTGCTGAACAGATCCAGGTAGCTGGCGTTGCGATCGATCTTCATGGCGTCTCCCCCTGCCCGGGCAGCTTCAGTTCCGGGCCCGGCCGGCGTCCCGCCGGTTGCCGATCTCGGAACGCAGCCGCTTCGACTTGTACATGTCCTCGTCGGCGCGCTCGAGGAGCGCCTGGTCTTCGTCCTGGTTGCCGTAGACCTGGATGCCCAGGCTGGCGCGGATGGCGATCATGCGACCTTCCCAACCGATGAAGGCATTGTTCAGCGCCCGGTCGAGGGCCTCGGCTCGCCGCAACCCGTCTTCCCAGGAACTGCGGGCCAGCAGCACCGCGAATTCATCGCCGCCCATGCGCCCCACCGCGTCGGTGTCGCGCACGTTGTCTTGCAGGATGCGGGCCACCCTGCGGAGAACCTCGTCGCCGGCGGCATGGCCGTAGGTGTCGTTGATCGGCTTGAAGCCGTCCAGGTCCACGTAGACCAGCACGCCCTTTTCGTCGTAGCGCCGCGCGGCGGCCAGGGCGTGGGTGAGTTCGCGCTGGAAGCCGCGCCGGTTCAAGATGCCGGTCAGTTCGTCCGTGAGCGCCAGGCGCTCCAGTTCGACGATGCGGCTCATTTGTTCGGCCAAGCGGGCTTCCGCTTCGGCAGCGGAGGCCAAGGCGCGGTCGGCCAATTGCGCCAATTGGGGAGCGTCGGGGAGGCCCTCCCAGGCCATCCGGGCGGCACCTTCGGCGAGCAAGGTCACGCTGGCGACCAGGTCGCCCTGGCTGGTCGGTTCGCCGGACTGCGGGGAGCGGGTGATTTCCGTTTCGGGCTTCACGGTATTGGTCCTTCCTGTCCGGGCCCCTCGTCCCAGCGGGGGCCTGTTTCCTCCCCATTGCAAGCGCAACCCCCGTGCCAGCGCCGGAAGCCTTGATAAACAAGATATTAACCATAAGGGAGAGGAGGAAGAACTTGCCGCCTGGGAAGAATTTGCCGGGTCGGGAGTGAAGATTTTTCCGGTCAGGCGGGCCAGAGCCAAGCGGCACCGCGCACGCCGCTGGAATCCCCGTGAAGGTTCCTGAGCAGCGGCGTGTCGGCACGATCCGAGAACACCCAGTCCTGCCAGAGCCGGGGCACCGTCTCGTAAAGGCGGTCCAGGTTGGACAGTCCGCCGCCCAGGACGATGGCGTCGGGATCGATGAGGTTGATGACGGTCGCCAGCGCGCGGGCCAGGCGGTCTTCGTAGCGGGCCAGTGCCGCCTCTGCCGCCGCGTCGCCGGCGCGGGCGATCCCGGCAGCCGAAAGGCCACCGCCGTGGTCGCGTTCCAGGCCGGGGCCGGACAGGAATGTCTCGATGCAGCCTTTGCGCCCGCAGTAGCAGGGCAGGCCGGGCCGTTCCTCGTCCCGCGGCCAGGGCAGGGGATTGTGGCCCCATTCCCCGGCGATGGCGTTGGCGCCGACGAGCGGCCGGCCATCCACCACCACCCCGCCGCCCACCCCGGTGCCCAGGATGACGCCAAAGACCACCGGCTTGCCGGCGCCGGCGCCGTCGGCGGCTTCCGAGACAGCGAAGCAATTGGCATCGTTGGCCAAGCGCACCGGCCGCCCCAGGATCGCCGCGAGGTCTCGGTCGAGCGGCTTGCCGATCAGCCATGTGGAATTGGCGTTCTTGACCAGACCGGTGGCCGGCGAGACAGTACCGGGAATGCCCACCCCGACGCTTGCCGACCCGGGAACGCACCCGGCCTCCCGCTCGACCCCGAGGACCAGGTCGCACACCGCCCCCACCGTGGCCGCGTAGTCGTCCCGGGGGGTCGCGATCCGTCGGCGTGCCAATTCGCGCCCCGCGCCGTCCAGCGCGATGCCTTCGATCTTCGTGCCACCCAGGTCGATGCCGATCCGCATGCCTGGCTTATACCACAGGCCTGCGATTCGCCGTCGATTCTTCATGTTGACAAGATTAATCAGCGGAATCCCTGGCTTAAACGACTTGTCAAGACGCAGAAATATCCGCGTTAATCGAAGAGTCTCTTCAAGCACTTAGCCCATATGTTGTGGCATCTATGACGAATCGACGCAAAAAACAGTTTGCCCGCGACTCGGGTTTGGTTAACACGAGTAAAGAATCGAGCGAATCCCATGGGGGGTGAAAGACATGGCGTTTCCGGTATTCGATGGACTCGAAGAGTCTCATGTGACGGGCAAGGAGCTGGCCTCCATCATCGGGGTCACGCCGCCGACCATCAGCAAATGGCGCACCGGGCGGGCGCGGGTGCCGGCGGCGACCCTGGCCTTCCTGACTCTGCTGCTGGCGAGTTGGCTGGAGGAGTTGGAGGAGCTCAAGCGCGCCCACGAGGCCACCGGCCGTCCCGCCGCTTGGCTGGACGAACACCTTGAGGAAGCGAGGCGCTGCCTCAAGGAGCAGGAAGAGGTCAATACCGAGCTTCCCGCCGCCGCCATCATCCAGGGCGTCAAGATGTTCCAGTCCTGGTGGCAGGCCAACGCCCAGGTCCTGCGCCGGACGGCACTGGGCCGCGAAGGCACCCTGCGGGGCGTGGCATGAGCGAAAGCTCGCTGGTCTCGCAACTGGGCATCACCCAGGACGGTATCCGCCTCGCCTTGGAGATCAAGGAAGGATACCGCACCGGGGAGCCCATCTGCGTGCCCGGCGATCGCAGCCGCATCCTGGTCCCGGAACTTCTGCTCAACAGCAACCTGGACCTGCAGGAGTTCGACGACCCTTTGCCGCTAGCCGTGATGGCGACTCGCGACCCGGAACCGCCCATGGCTCTGGCCGCCGCCGCCCGCATGGGGCCGCTGGGCGGGCGGAAGAAGCTGCTGGGCGGGGTCTTCGGCCTGGTGGGCGAGGCGACCCGCCATCCGACGGTGCGCAAGTGCGTGGAACTGATTACCGAACACGACTTCGACCCCGCCGCCATCTCGGCGGTGCGGCGCCAGGCCTCGCGCATGGTGATGACGGCGCGCGCCGAATATTCGACGGCGCTGCGCCAGAACCTCACGGCCCTGATGGAAGGCGTCATCGCGCCGCGCCAGTTCGTGCGCGAGTTCTTCGAGTTGACCGAGGCCGGCAATCTGCGCAACGAAATCCGCAAGAAGCTGGTGGTCTCGCTGTTGTTGTCGGAAAGCATTCGCCCCAGCATCAAGTTCCTGATGCTGGAGAACTTCACCCGCATGCCGATGGCGGTGCGTCTGGCCATCATCTCGGCGGTCCTGCGCGCCGAACCCAGCCGCCACCTGGACGTCATCAAGGAAGAACTCAAGTGGATCGTGACCCAGGAAAAGGTCAGGAAGGATATCCACTGAATATCGAGACGATCGCCGCCGCTCCGGCGTTGCTGGGCGAAACCGCCGAGGTCGCGCCGGGCATTCTCTGGCACCGCCAGCCGCTGCCCTTCAAGCTCGATCACATCAATCTCTGGCTGCTGGAAGACGGCGACGGCTGGTGCGCCGTGGATACGGGCATCGACCTGTCGGAATGCCGCGCCGCGTGGGGGGAACTTGCCGGGCGCCTGTTCGGCGGGCGACCGCTCCGGCGGATGATCGTCACCCACTTCCATCCCGACCATTTGGGCCTCGCCGGCTGGCTGCGCCAGCGCTTCGGGACGGAATTGTGGATGACCCTGGGCGAATGGGCCACCGGGCGCATGCTGGCACTCGACACGGATGGCGCCTGCATGCCCGACTTCCGGCGCTTCTACGGAGCCGCCGGGTTCGATGCCAAGGCCATGGCCGTGATGGAGACGCGCGGCAACCCCTATCCGGAGCGGGTCCATCCCATTCCGGCCGCCTATCGTCGTCTGAACGACGGCGACGAAGTCCCGGTCGGCGGCCGGACTTGGCGGGTCATCGTCGGCCGCGGCCATTCGCCCGAGCATGCCGCCCTGTACTGCGCGGAGGCGGGAGTGCTGATCTCGGGCGACCAGGTACTGCCGCGCATCAGCCCCAACATCAGCGTCTGGCCGCAGGAGCCGGAAGCCGATCCGCTACGGTTGTTCCTGGACAGCCTTTCATCCTTCCGGACGTTGCCCGGCGACACCCTGGTGCTGCCCAGCCACGACAGGCCTTTCCGCGGCCTGTCCACGCGCCTGGAACAGCTTGCCCGCCATCACGACGCCCGCTTGGCCGAAACCCTGGAAGCCTGCGCCGAACCTCGCACCGCCGTCGATATCCTGCGCCGCCTGTTCCGTCGCGACCTGGATGACCATCAGCTTTTTTTCGCCATCGGCGAAAGCCTCGCCCACCTGCACTTCCTGATGGGCGAAGGGCAGGTGGAACGGCTGCGGCGCGCCGACGCGCCGGACTTGTATCGACGTTGTTCCCCGGCGATCTGAAAATCCAGTTCGGCTGGGCGACGGGGGCTGGTAGCATCCCGGCCGTCATGAAAGTCGACGCCTTCGATTTCGATCTGCCCCGCGAATTCATCGCCCAGCGGCCCGCGCAGCCGCGGGATGCCGCGCGGCTGTTGCATGTGGCGGCGGCGGGTTTGGCCGACCGAGGGGTGCGGGACCTGCCGGGCCTGCTGCGCCCGGGCGATCTTCTGGTGCTCAACGACACCCGCGTCATCCCCGCCAGCCTGTCCGGCCGGCGCGGCGAGGCCAAGGTGGAACTGACCTTGCACCGTCAAGACGGTCCCGGGCGCTGGCGCGCCTTCGCCAAGCCGGCCAAGAAGCTGAAGCCGGGCGATACCGTCGCGTTCGCGCCGGACTTTTCCGCCAGGGTGGCGGAAAAGGGCGAAGCCGGCGAGGTGACGCTCGCCTTCGACCGGGAAGGCGGCGATCTGGTGGCGGCACTGGAGGCATACGGCCGCCTGCCCATTCCGCCCTATATCCGGGGCGGCAGGGCGGACGGGCGGGACCGGAACGACTACCAGACCCTGTTCGCCGCTCGCGAAGGGGCCGTGGCGGCACCCACCGCCGGGTTGCACTTCACGCCGGACCTGCTGGCCGCGATGGACGCTCGCGGCATCGGGCGGGCGACCGTGACCTTGCACGTGGGGGCCGGAACCTTCCTGCCGGTCAAGGCGGAACAAGTGGCCGACCATCGGATGCACCCCGAATGGGGCGAGGTGGGCTTGGACGCGGCGGCGGCGGTCAACGCGGCCAAGGCGGCGGGCGGCCGGGTGGTGGCGGTGGGGACGACAGCGCTGCGGTTGCTGGAATCGGCGGCGGACGAGGCCGGGCGGCTGCATCCCTTTGCCGCCGAGACGGCGATCTTCATCACGCCGGGCTATCGCTTTCGCATTGCCGATGTCCTGCTGACCAACTTCCATTTGCCGCGTTCGACTCTGTTCATGCTGGTTTCCGCCTTCGCCGGCCTGCGGCGCATGAAGGCCGCTTACGAGCACGCCAAGCGGGCCGGCTATCGTTTCTATTCCTACGGCGATTGCTGCCTGCTGGAGCGGCAAGAGGAGGACCTGTGACCCTGCGCTACGAACTGCTGGCCACCGACGGTGCGGCGCGCCTGGGGCGCGTGCATACGGCCCACGGCGCCTTCGATACCCCGGCCTTCATGCCGGTGGGCACGGCGGCCACCGTCAAGGCCATGACTCCCGAGGCGGTCGCCGAGACGGGGGCCCAGATCGTGCTGGGCAACACCTACCACCTGATGCTGCGGCCGGGGGCGGAACGGGTGGAACGCCTGGGCGGCCTGCATCGCTTCATGAACTGGCCGGGCCCCATCCTCACCGATTCCGGAGGATTCCAGGTGATGTCCCTGGCCGCGCTACGCAAGATCACCGAAGAAGGCGTCGCCTTTCAATCCCACCTGGACGGTAGCCGCCACCTGCTGAGTGCCGAAAGTTCCATCGCGATCCAGCGCATGCTGGATGCCGACATTGCCATGGCCTTCGACGAATGCCCGCCCTTTTCGGCCGACAAGGGGGCGGTGGCTGCGTCCATGCGCTTGTCCATGCGCTGGGCGGAACGGTCGAAGGCGGCCTTCGCCGAACGGCCGGGCTACGGCCTGTTCGGCATCAACCAGGGTGGCGTGCACGACGACCTGCGCGAGGAATCGGCAGTGGCGCTGAAGGCCATAGGCTTCGACGGCTATGCCCTGGGCGGCCTGGCGGTGGGCGAGGGGCAGGAGGCCATGTTCAAGGTCCTGGATTCCACGGCCGCCCTGCTGCCGGACGACCGGCCACGCTACCTGATGGGGGTGGGCAAGCCGGGCGACCTGGTCGGGGCGGTGCGGCGCGGCATCGACATGTTCGACTGTGTGCTGCCTACCCGTTCGGGCCGCACGGGCCAGGCCTTTACCCGCATGGGCCAGGTCAACCTGCGCAATTCCCGCCACAAGGACGATCCGCGGCCGTTGGACGAAGCTTGCGGCTGCCCGGCCTGCCGCAACTACAGCCGGGCCTATCTGCACCATCTTTGCATGGCTAAGGAGATCCTGGGCCTGACGCTGCTGTCCTGGCACAACCTGCACTACTACCAGGACCTGATGGCCGGAATGAGAAAAGCCATCGGCGAAGGGCGGCTGGCCGCTTTCGCCGATGGCTTCGAAAGGGATCAGGCGAGGGGCGACATCCCGCCCCTCTGACCTGCGTCAGGCCTGGTTGCGAACCAGTTCCTCGGCGCGGAACCAGTATTCCTGGTCGCGCCCCACGGTCCGACCCTCGGCTTCCCACAGCTTGTAGGCCTCGTCGCGGATACGCTGGTTGACGTGGCCTTCGAGCAGGCCCTCGGCGATCTGAAGGTTGATGTTGATCAGCGTATCCAGAGTCGAATCGGAGATGTTGACGCCCGAGCTGAGAATGGTTCCGGCAATGAAGTCTGACAAGCGGCAGACATTCTGCTTGGTGACTTCCCGCTCCTGGTCGCTCCACCGCAGCACGGCGGTCCGAATCGCCGTCCAGACCTCAAGTTCGTTCTCCAGCGCCGCTGCCAGCTTCTTGGCATCCCGCTTCTTGCCGCTGCGGGCTTGGTCGAGCATGATCGCAGCCTCGCTCAGATAATAGGCGTCGTCCTGGGCGGCCGGTGGGACATGGCTTCCCCCGTTGCCCTTGCGGGCGGCGGGCTTGGCCGCTGATTTGGGCTTCGCCGACTTGGGGGGGGGCGCCACCTTTGCCTTCGGCGCGGCGGCCTTCGCGGTGGCAACCGGCGCCTTACCCGTCGTCTTGGTCATCTTGGCCATCCTCTCTGTCCATGCTGTATGCGTTATCGGGTTCGATTCTCGCCCTGGCGCCCCCCTTCCGGGCAAATCCACGCTCGCCGTACCATT
>JAMOBD010000005.1 GCA_039908345.1 Magnetospirillum sp. WYHS-4 | reverse complement strand
CCTATACTCGCGGAAACAGTATGACGATTTCAACGGAGGCTCCTACCGCCATGGGCAAGACCGGGATCGCGGCCCTGCTTCTCCTCGTCCTGGCCACCGCACCGGCCTGGGCCCATAGGGTAAATCTGTTCGCGACGGCGGAGGGCGACCGGATCAAGGGTGTGGTGACCTTCGGCGGCGGCGGCAAGGGGGCCGGCCTTACCGTGCGGGCCAAGGGCCCCGACGGCGCCCCGCTCGGCGAAGCGACCACCGGGCCCGACGGCGGCTTTTCCCTGCCGGTGGGAAGCCGTATGGATCATCTGTTGACGGTCGACCTTGACGATGGCCATGCCGCTACCTTCGTCGTCAAGGCGGAGGAGTTCCCCGAGACCCTGCCGGCCGGCGACGCGGCCCGCATTCCGCCCGGAACCGGCGACCTGGAATTGGCGGTGGCCCGTCAGATCGCGCCGCTGCGCGCCCAGATCGCCGCCTACGAGGAACGCATCCGCTGGCACGACGTCCTGGGCGGCATTGGCTACATCCTGGGCATGGCGGGAGTAGCCTTCTTCCTTCTCGGCCGCCGGGCGCCGCGCCCATGATCGACCCGGCCTTCCGCGATTCCGTCGTCCAAGGACCGGTGCAGCGGCTCGATCCCCGTCTGCGGCTGCTGGCGGCTCTGGCCTTTGGGGTGGTGACGATCTCTCTCCGCGAGACGGCGGCCCTGGCGGCTGCGTTGGGCCTTGCCGTCCTCCTGGCGGCGGTGGCCGGTCTTCCGTGGCGACCGACCCTGCGTAAGCTGGCGGCCATGGACGCCTTCGTGGTCATGGCGTTGGCCCTTCTGCCTTTCACCGTGCCGGGCGAGGAACTGTTTCGCCTGGGGCCTTGGCCGGCCAGCCGGGAAGGCTTGTTGCAGGCCCTGGCGGTGGCGTTCAAAGCCAACGCGGCCCTGCTGGCGCTGTTGGCCTTGGCGGGGACCATGGAGGTCTCCGCCCTCGGCCATGCCCTCAAGCATCTGAAGGTGCCGGACGCGCTGATCCATCTGTTGCTGCTCATGGTCCGTTATGTCGACGTTCTGCAGCGGGAATACGGACGGTTGCGCCTGGCCATGCGGGCCCGTGCCTTTCGGCCGCGTAGCGACCGGCATACCTGGCGCAGCCTGGGCTATCTGGTCGGCATGCTGCTGGTGCGCAGTGTCGAACGCTCCGAGCGGGTGCTGGCGGCGATGAAATGCCGGGGCTTCGATGGCCACCTACACTTGGTCGACGAGATGGCCTTCGGACCGCCGGACGCGGCCTTCGTCGTCCTGTTCCTGGCCGGCTTAGCCGGCCTGGTGGGATTGGAGGCATTGCCGTGAGCCTGTTTTCCCTTTCCGGTCTGGGCTTCTCCTATGACTCCGGCCGGCCGGTGCTGGCCGGCCTCGATTTTGCCCTGGCAGCGGGAGAACGGGTGGCGGTGGTGGGGGCCAACGGCACCGGCAAGACCACCTTGCTGCACTTGATGGTGGGCCTGCTGCATCCCCAGGCGGGAACGGTGACGGCCTTCGGGCGGGAGCGGCGGTCCGAGGAGGATTTCATCGAGGTGCGCGCCCGCGCCGGCCTGCTGTTCCAGGACCCCGACGACCAGTTGTTCTGCCCGACGGTTGCCGAGGACGTGGCTTTCGGACCGCTCAACCTGGGCCTGGGGCGTGCCGAGGCGGCGCGGCGGGTGGACGAGACCCTGGAGGCCCTGGGCATCCCGGAGTTCCGTGACCGGGTGGCGATCCGCCTTTCGGGGGGCGAGAAGCGGCTGGTCACCCTGGCGACCGTGCTGTCCATGCGGCCCGAGGTCCTGTTGCTGGACGAGCCCTCCAACGCATTGGACGAGAAGGCGCTGGAGCGGCTGTTGGCCAT
Source organism: Magnetospirillum sp. WYHS-4 (assembly GCA_039908345.1). Lineage (NCBI taxonomy): Bacteria > Pseudomonadati > Pseudomonadota > Alphaproteobacteria > Rhodospirillales > Rhodospirillaceae > Magnetospirillum > Magnetospirillum sp. WYHS-4. The sequence goes on along the minus strand of JAMOBD010000005.1, from coordinate 77,633 downwards.
TCTGGAGGGATTGCCCCAGGCCATGGTGATGGTCTCTCACGACCGGCGCGTGGTCGATCGACTGGCGACGCGCCGGGTCGAACTGCGTCATGGAAAGTTCATCGTGCCTTAACCGCGCCTTAATCGCGGTCCACCACTGTCGACCATGGAAAGAGACATGGAAAAGACAGGACAAGGACGATCCTCATGCAGACTCTCCGTCATCGCTTCATGGACCCCGACATGCGCGACAGCGCCATGGCGCTGATTCAGGAACACGGCCGCCACGCCTATCGCTACGCGCTGGATCGCGCCGCCCAGATCCGCGCCCGCGGCAACGCCGCCGTATCGCTCCAGTGGAGCGCCTTGGCCGCCGCTATCGGCGACATGACGCACCAGGGGGCTTAACCCGCCCTTAACCAAGGTCGCCACATCTTCGCGGTGTCGATTCGTCCGACACCTGATGGAGATGTCACATGACCTTCATGCATCACGGCGTCAGCCAGACCGAGGTCCGGGAAGGGGCCAGTTCCCTGATTGGCCGCTATGGCGATGGGGCCTTTGCCGTTGCCGTGGAACAGGCACACCGTTCGCGCGCCAGCGGCGACCGCCAGTTGTCCAACCGCTGGGCGGCGGTAGCCTGGGCGATCAACGAGTTGACCGCCGGTTCCGCCACCAACTAAAGGCCCTTTCCGCTTACCAGCGCGACGGGCCCCAGCCCGGTCCCGGTCCATAATAGGGGCCTGGTGCCGGCATGGCCCAGGGATACTGCCCGTAGGGCGTTCCAAACGGGTAGCCGTAGGGACCTTCCGGCACCGCCATGGCGTAAGGCGGCAGGTTGCGGCTGACCGCGCCGCTGCCGGCCATGGGCATGGTGCCGAAACCGGCCGGTCCGGGCCAGCCGACCAGTCGGGGCTGCGCCTGGGGATAGGGCAACATGGGCTGGGGCGCCGCCATCATGGGGGCGGTTGGCCCGAAGCCGTAGGGCGCCCGATAGGCGTAGGGCATGCCGTAGCCATAGGGAACCGCGCCCCCCATCATCGAAGGATGCGGACCGTTGCCGACCATCACCGGCACGGGAGCCGGCCGCTGCGGCACCATCGCATAGGGAGTCCCCGGATTATAGGCCATCGGCCGGTAGCCGTAGCCCGCCTGCGGCATTCCCATCCGACCCGGCATCGCCGGTCCCCAGGTTGCCGGCCCGTAGCCGGCCCCGCCGTTACTGTAGGCCGGACGCCCGCCGCCGCAGCAGCAGGGCCACCGCGGCCACGCCGAGCGCCAATCCCGTTCCCATCCGCTTCATAACCCGCTCCCATCCAAAGGACCACGACATGTAGTCCATGGTAGCACATTTCAACACAATATCGACGAACTTTCGCTTGATTTGCCCGACAGGGTCGTACAATCCGTGGCGACGGTCAAGGAGGAACTATGGCCGCGTGAAAGCCCGTGTAATCCATGCTAGCATGGCGCAAAATCGACAAAGCGGTTCCGACCCGAAACTTCAGGTGGGCTTGCCATGGCGAAATCCGTGTTGGTGGTGGACGACGAACCGAACATCGTGCTGTCGCTGGAATTCCTTATGAGGCAGGCGGGTTTCGACGTGCGGGTGGCGCGCGACGGGGAAGAGGCCCTGAAGGCCATCGCCGATCGGGTGCCCGATCTGGTGCTGCTCGACGTGATGATCCCCAAGCGCGACGGCTATGATGTCTGCCAGCAAATCCGTGCCAATCCGGCCTGGCAGGACGTGCAGGTCATCATGCTTACCGCCCGCGGGCGCGAAGTGGACAAGGAGAAAGGAATGGCGCTCGGAGCCACGGCTTATGTCACCAAGCCCTTTTCCACCCGCGAACTGACCCAGCGGGTGCGCGACCTGCTGGGCACCTGAGATGTGGCGGGAAGAAGCGACCGGCGAACGTCTGGCGGCGGTCTTCCTGTTGGGCTTGGCGCTATTCAGCCCCCTGGTTCTGCGCCTGTTCGACCGCGGGCCGGAGACCGTTCTGGCCGGTATTCCCCTGCTCTATGTCTACGTCTTCGGGGCGTGGGGGCTGTTGATCGGCCTGCTGGCTTGGGCCATGCGCAGCCGGCCTGCGGTGCCGCCGCCGCGCGAGCCGCCGCCCCTCGACTTCTCGGTCTGACGGGGAGGCGACGGTGCTGCCGGGTTGGCTGATCCTTCTCACCTCCTTCGGCTACCTGAGCCTGCTGTTCGCCATTGCCTATTACGGAGACCGCCGCGCCGACCGCGGCCGCAGTCTGATCGGCCATTCCTCCATCTACGCCCTGTCGATCGCCGTCTATTGCACCTCCTGGACCTTCTACGGCAGTGTCGGCCGTGCCGCGTCGACCGGATTGGGTTTTTTGCCCATCTACCTGGGCCCCACTTTGATGTTCGCCCTCGGTTGGGCGGTGATCCGCAAGATCGTCCGCATCAGCAAGGTGCACCACATCACCTCCATCGCCGACTTCGTATCGTCGCGCTACGGCAAGAGCCACCTGCTCGGCGGCTTGGTGACGGTGATCGCGGTGGTCGGGATCATGCCGTACATCTCCTTGCAGTTGAAAGCCGTGTCCTCCAGCTTCGCGGTGTTGCTGCACTACCCGGACCTGGCCGCCGCCCATCCCATGTCGGCCAGTCCCTTCGAGGACACCGCCCTGCTCGTGGCCATGGTGCTGGCCCTATTCACCATCCTGTTCGGCACCCGCCATATCGACGCCACCGAGCACCACGAGGGGATGGTCGCCGCCATCGCCTTCGAATCCATCGTCAAGCTGCTGGCCTTTCTGGCCGTCGGGGCATTCGTCGCCTTCGGCATCTTCGGCAGTCCCGGCGAGTTGTTTCGCCAGGCGGCAGCCCAACCGCAACTGGCCCGCCTGATGAGCGTCGAGGCGATCGGTCCCAATTGGATCACGCTGACCCTGCTGTCCATGGCGGCGATCATCTTCCTGCCCCGCCAGTTCCAGGTCACGGTGGTGGAGAACGTGGACGAGCGCCATCTGGAAAAGGCCGTCTGGCTGTTCCCGCTCTACCTTTTCGCCATAAACCTGTTCGTCCTGCCGATCACCTTGGGCGGCTTGCTGCGCTTTCCCGGCGGGGCGTTGGACACCGACACCTTCGTGCTCGCCCTGCCCTTGGCCGAGGGCGCTCCCTATCTGGCGCTGCTGGTGTTCATCGGGGGCCTGTCGGCGGCGACCGGCATGGTGATCGTCGAGACCATCGCCCTATCCACCATGGTCTGCAACGACCTGATCATGCCGGTGCTGTTGCGCTTCGGCCGCCTGCACCTGTCGGAGCGGAGCGACCTGTCCGGCCTGCTGCTGGGTATCCGCCGGGGCGCCATACTGTTCATCATTCTGCTGGGGTATCTCTATTTCCGGCTGATCGGCGAGTCTTATGCCCTGGTCACCATCGGCTTGGTCTCGTTCGCGGCCGCCGCCCAGTTCGCCCCTGCCATCCTGGGCGGCATCTACTGGAAGGGCGGTTCGCGCCAGGGGGCGGTGGCCGGACTGTCGGCCGGATTCGCCGTCTGGGCCTACACCCTGTTGCTGCCTTCCTTCGCCAAGTCGGGATGGCTGCCGGAATCCATCGTCGATCTGGGGCCCTTCGGGCTGCACCTGCTCAAGCCCTACGCCCTGTTCGGGCTGGAGGGGCTGGATTCCATCTCGCACTCCCTGTTCTGGAGCCTTGCCGCCAATGTCGGCGGCTATGTTGCGGTCTCGCTGGCAGGAAGCAAAAGCACCATCGAACGTATCCAGGCCACCCTGTTCGTCGAGGTCTTCAGCCAGTCCGAATCGGGGCGTGGCCTGGGAGCTTGGCGGGGCAAGGCCGCGGTTGCCGACCTTCGGGAACTGGCGGCCCGCTTCATCGGCCGCGAAAGGGCCCAGCAGGCCTTCGCCGACTTCGGCCGCCGGCACGGCTTCGACATCGACAAGCGGACCGAGGCCGACGCCGACCTGGTGCAATATGTGGAACGGCTGTTAGCCGGAGCCATCGGGGCGGCTTCGGCGCGGGTGATGATCGCCACCACGGTGCAGGGCGAGGGCATCGGCATCGAGGAGATCATGGAGGTGCTGGACGAGACCTCCCAGGTGCTCGAATACAGCCGGCAGCTCGAACACAAATCCCAGGAACTCGAAGCCGCCACACGGGAACTGCAGGCCGCCAACCAGCGACTCAAGGAACTGGACCGCATGAAGGACGAGTTCCTATCCACCGTCACCCACGAGTTGCGCACGCCCTTGACCTCGATCCGCTCCTTTTCCGAGATCCTGTTCGACAACCCGGAACTGGACGCCACCCAGCGGGGCGAGTTCTTGTCCATCGTCATCCGCGAGAGCGAGCGTCTCACGCGCCTGGTCAATCAGGTGCTCGACCTGGCGAAGATCGAGGCCGGCCGGATGGATTGGCATCTGGAAGACCTGGACTTGGCCGGCCTGCTGAACGACGCTGCCGCTTCGCTGAGGGGGATATTCGAGGAAAGAGATGTCGGTCTCGACTTGCGCCTGCCTGCTCCCTCGCCCCTGGTGCGGGCCGACCGCGACCATCTGACGAGGGTGGTCATCAACCTGTTGTCCAATGCCCAGAAGGTCTGCGGGCCGGGCACCGGGCGGGTGGAAATGTGGATGGAGCCGGGCGAGGGCGAGGCGGCGGTCTTCGTCCGTGACAACGGCCCCGGCATCGAGCCCGATCTGCAGGACAAGATCTTCGAGAAATTCTACCAGCTGGCGGCGGGCGGCACCGGCAATCCGTCGGGCAGCGGCTTGGGGCTGGCCATTTGCCGCAGCATCGTCGAACGCCAGGGCGGCCGCATCGCCGTGCACAGCCGGCCGGGGGAAGGGGCGACGTTCTCGTTCACCGTACCTTATCCTCCGGGCTGATCGTCAGGGGGCGAGGCGCGGGTGCCGGGGCCGGGTCGGATTCCTCGTCTTCGAACCAGGCGCGGCGGCCGGCGGGGGGGTCGCGACGCTCGGAGCGGCGGGCGGGCAGGGTCTCTTCCACATGGGCGAGGTTCTTCTCGGCGATGGCCGCCATGCGTTCGGCGCCCTCGGTGCGGTAGACCTCGCAGGCCTGCCGGAAGGCGTCGGCCGCCCCGGCGACGGGCTCCATGCGCCCGGTCAGGCGGCCCAGCAGGAACAGGGCCGATCCCCGGTTGTTCTGGGTGGCCGCGAAAAGTTGAGGATGTTCCGTCCGTGTCCGCACCTGGAGGGCGGACTCGCAGGCCGACACCGCCCTTTCCAACAGTTCGATATGGCGCAACTCGCCACCCAGCACCTGCGCGGTCTGGGCGAAGCTGTTCAACAGATCGGCCCAGCGCAAGGGGTCGTCATGACGCCCGATCACCTGCAAGGCGCCTTGCAGGGCGGCCAGCGCTTCCTTGAGCAGATCGACGTCCCCGGTCCTTAAATCGAGGCGGTAGAGCACCTGCCCCAGGCGGGCCTGGGTGGTGGCCCATTCGAAGGGCTGTTCGGCCCGGGTGAGTATCTGCAGGACGGAACGGAACAGGTTGGCGGCGGCACCCAAGGTCTCGGAGTCGTTGGTGCGCTCGGCCAGGGCCATCAGCACGCAGCCCAGGTTGCGCTGGGCCATGGCCCAGTCGAGCGGCGCATGGTCCCTGGACAGGCCCTCCAGGGCGGAACGGTAGGCATGGGCCGCCACCTGGTACATCTCGGCCGGACCGCCAAGGGTGGCGAGCGTCGCCACCGCGTTGCCGTAGCAGTTCTGGATCGCCGCCCGTTCCTTGGATACCAGTTCCTTGGGCAGTTGCCGCATCAGGGGCTGGGCGGCTTCCAAGGCTTCGGCCAGAGCTTGGCGCTGCGCCGCCGTGCGCGTCTCGTCACCGACTACCGTGGCGGCCAGGGCGACGGCGGCCAGCAGATGGCCGAACTCGGGCGGGAAATTGGCCGGTAGGACCAGCGTCGTGCCGGTCGAGAACAGCCCGGCGCGGTCGGCGCGATCGACCAGGGCTGATACGAAACGCAGATGCACGCTGGCACCGGTGGCGGGAAATTCGCCCCAGATCAGCAGGTCCGCCTTCAAAGGGCCCAGCCATTGCCGCCCGGTTTCGGCGGCGATCGCCAGGCGGCGGGGAGGCTCGACCGAGGCATCGACCGCCAGGATCTCCTTGATGGGCCGCACGGAAAGGCCCTTGCTCCGCCCCAAGGTGTCGGCCAGCAGCTTGGTCAGTTCGGCACCCCTTTCGCCGGGCAACTGGGAGATGCGGACTTCGATGCGCCCGGTCGGCGTGCCGCCGCCACCGAACAGGCGTCCGAACAGGCCGGGACGGGTCGCCCGCGTCGGATCGCGGCGCAGCCGCGCCACTTCCTGTTTGGCGGAACCCTGGGCCAGCATTTCGTCGGCGGCCCGGAGCCTCTGAACCAGTTTCCTGATGATGGATAGCGCCATGGCCGAATCGGTTTCCAATTGCCTCAGGAATTCGTCGCGCCCGATCTCGCGGACTTTCACCTTGCCGGCGGCGACGGCCGTGGCGCTGCGGCCGCTGCCGTCCAGGATGCCCATCTCCCCGAACATCTCGCCCGTCTTCAGGCGCGCAAGCTGTACCGGCTCGCGGTCGCTGGCCTTGGAAAGCTCGACGGCACCGCCCTCTATGACATAGGCGCTGTCGCTCGGGTCGCCCTCGCGGAAAATGACGTCTCCGTCTCTATACTGCTTCTTTGCCATTTTCCAATCTGCTCCGCCCCCCGGCAGCGGTCAATCGCCTCGACAAGTCTTCGGTCATAAAGGTAAAGACTTTATTCACCATGGCGCCGTCATTTCCGTCACAAATGGTCGCGGTCGAGGACGCGGAAGATCTGCCCGCCCTGGCCGGGGCCTATCTGCTGGTCTTCGATCTGCTGGGGCCGGTCACCGTCGCTCTACCGGGCCGGCCGGCCGCCACTTTGGCCGAGGGTCGCTACCTCTATGCCGGCAGCGCCCACGGGTCGGGCGGCATCCGCGCCCGGGTGCGGCGCCACCTGAAAGGCGGGAAAACGGTGCGCTGGCACGTGGACCGCCTGACCAACGCGGCGGGTGCGGCGGCGGTCATCGGCTTTCCCGACGGCGACGAATGCGCGCTCGCCGCCTACGCCTTGAGCCTGCCGGGGGCTGTCGTTCCGGCGCCCGGCTTCGGCAGCAGCGACTGCCGGCGTTGCCCCTCCCACCTGATCCGGGTGGCCGACGATTGGGACGCGGAGACGGAACTGGCCGCAAGGGCGGCCGTCATCTGGCGGCGCCCGCCCGCCGTCTGCTTCTGGCTACCTCCGCCAGGGCGTCGCGCACCTTGAGGAAGACGTCGTCCCACTGGCCGGGATGATTCTGGCGGAACAGGCGCAGGCTCGGGTACCAGGGATTGTCGGCGCGATCGAGCAGCCAGCGCCAGTCGGGGGAATAGGGCAGCAGCACCCAGGCCGGACGGCCGAGCGCTCCGGCCAGATGCACGACCGAGGTGTCGACGCCGATCAGCAGGTCGAGTTGCTGGAGGGCGGCGGCGGTATCGGCGAAATCCTGCATGCGTGGACCGATGTCCATGATCAGGGCTTCGGTGCAGAGCCGGTCCAGGTCCGCTGCCGATTCGCCCTTCTGCAGACTGAAGAAGAATACGTCGGCGACCTCGAGCAGGGGCAGGAACCGCTCGAAGGAGACCGAGCGGTTGCGGTCGTTGCGATGGCTGGGCTTACCCGCCCAAGCCAGGCCGACCTTGAGTTGATCGGGCGGGGCGGGCAGATGGACGCTGTGCATTTCCGGGGCCCGGAGATAGGGGATGGAGGCCGGAACGGTCTCCAGGCTGGTCGAGAAGACGCGGGCCAGGCTGAGCAGGGGAATATGCACGTCGAAAGGCGGCAGGCTGCCGCCTTGCACCACCACCCGGTCGGCACCCGGGACGCCCGAGAACAGGCGGGCCAGTTCGGGCTGGCATTCCAGGATGACCGTCGAGTCGGGGTGGCTGCGCTTCAGTATGGGCAGGTAGCGGACGAACTGGATCATGTCGCCGAAACCCTGCTCCTGATGCACCAGAAGGCTGCGGCCCTTCAGGGCCGATCCGTCCCAGGCCGGCTGGGGGAACTGGCGGGGCGGGCTGCGATCCAGCTTCCAGCGCCATTCGTATTCCTCGAAGCCGCGTTTCAGATCGCCGGTGACCAGGAAGCCGAGCGCCCGGTCCCAGTGGCAGTCCACGTGATCGGGCTGGCGGCGGAGCACATCCTCGAAGCCCCGCATCGCAGCCGCCAGATCGCCGGCATCCCGCTGGGCCAGGGCCAAGTTGTAGACGGCTTCCACCGACCCGTCGGCCAACTCCACCGCCCTGCGGTGGGCGGCGACCGATTCCTCCATCCGGTTGGCGTCGCGCAACGCGTTTCCCAGGTTGGAATAGACGCCCGGATTGTCGGGACGGTAGGTGAGCGAGCGGCGATAGGCGGCCACTGCCGCCCCAAACTTCTTCTGGGACCGCAGGGCAACTCCCAGGTTGTTGTAGGCATCGGCCATGCGGGGATCGAGGGCGAGGGCACGGGCATAGCCCTTGATGGCGTCGTCCAAGCGTCCTTGGCGGTGAAGATCGGCGGCCAGGGTGAAGAGCCGCAAGGCCTCCCGCTCGCGCATGCCGGAGGGGCTGGCGGCGTTGGGGTTCAGGGGCGGACGCGGCGCCTTGGACGCGACCGGGGGCGGCGCCTTCACCGCGGTCTGGGTCGGGGCCGGCGCGATCGGGACGGGCGTAACGGCGGTGGGAGCCGGCGCCTTCTCGACCCGGCGGACGGTTGCCTTGCGCACTGCCTTGACGGGCGGCGCCGGGGGTTGCGGGGTCTTGGCCAAGAGGTTCCTCCCTGTCTCCTTCCTCCCCCTTCTACCACAAAGGAAAAAAGGGCGTTAGAGTCTGCCGCATGCTCTACGACATGCCTCTCTACCGCCCGCCCAGCGAGGGCGACAACCTGATCCTCCAGGTCACTCTGGGGTGCAGCTTCAACGGCTGCACCTTCTGTTCCATGTACAAGGCCAAGACCTTCCGCATCCGGACGCTTGAAGACGTCTTCGCCGACATCGCCGCCGCCGCCGCCGACTGGCCGGAAGCCCATCGGGTTTTCCTGGCCGACGGCGACGCGCTCACCTTGCCGACGGACCATCTTTTCCGCATCCTGGACCACCTGCGGGCGACCTTTCCGGATCTGGCGCGGGTGTCCTGCTACGCCACCCCGGTCAACCTGCTGGGCAAGACTTCGGACGAGTTGCGCGGCCTGCGCGACCGGGGCCTGACCCTGGTCTATGTCGGCATCGAGTCCGGCTCGGGCCGGGTGCTGCGGCACATCCGCAAGGGCGCCACGCCCGCTTCCATGGCCGCGGCGCTGGAACGGGCCCGCGGGGCGGGACTGAAGATCTCCGCTACGGTGGTTCTGGGCCTGGGCGGACGGCGCTACTGGGAGGATCATGTCGACGGTACGGTGGCGGTGGTCAACCGCGCCGCACCTCATTTTCTCTCCACCCTCCAACTCTACCTGGAAGATACGGTCGTGCCCCGCTTCCTGGCCTGCTGGGAAGGCGAGTACGAACCTCAGGACGATATCGGAATCCTAGCGGAACAGGAACGGCTGCTGTCCGGCCTGGAGCCCGCCACGCCCGTCATCTTCCGGTCCAACCACGCCTCCAACTGCCTGGCCTTGGCCGGTACCCTGCCCAAGGACCGCGGTCGCCTGCTGGCGGAGGTCCGGGCCGCCCGCCAGGGAGCGTCCGCCCTGCGTCCGCGCTTCCTGCGCAGGCTATAGCGGCGGATTTGACAAGGCGGGCGTTCCCGCTATAGTGCGCGCCTTCATTTCCGGGAATGCGGGCGTCCCTCCGTGGACCGCGCCCCGCCCCTCCCTCGGGAGACGGCCTACCGGGACAAATGCCAACGAGGCAGACAAAGAGAGAGAAACGAGATGACCAAGCGCCTGAAGTCCAAATACAAGATCAACCGCCGCTTAGGCGAGAATCTCTGGGGCCGGCCCAAGAGCCCGGTCAACACCCGCGAGAACCGCCCCGGACAGCACGGCCAGCGCCGCAAGAAGCCGTCCGATTTCGGCATCCAGCTGCTGGCCAAGCAGAAGCTGAAGGGCTACTACGGCAACGTCAGCGAGCGCCAGTTCCGCCGCTACTACGCCGAGGCCGTGCGCCGCAAGGGCGACACCTCGGAGAACCTGATCGGCATCCTGGAGCGCCGCCTGGACGCGGTGGTCTACCGCATGAAGTTCGTGCCGACCGTGTTCGCCGCCCGCCAGATCGTCAACCACGGCCACGTCAAGGTCAATGGTAAGCGCGTCACCATTCCGTCCTATCAGGTCAAGGAAGGCGACACGATCGAGCTGCGCGAGCGCTCGCGCGAGCTGCCGCTGGTCCTCGAGGCCTCCCAGTCGGGCGAGCGCGACGTGCCCGACTACATCGAGGTCGATCACAAGAAGATGCGCGGGACTTTCGTCCGCACTCCCAAGCTGGCCGACGTGCCCTACCCGGTGCAGATGGAACCGCACCAGGTGGTCGAATTCTATTCGCGCTGATTGCCGGTTCCCGGCTTCGAGACCCCAAGGCCCGGCGCACCCCGCCGGGCCTTTCGCGTCGGAGGGGATCAACGCGGCTTCGTACCGTCGAACCAAGTGTCGCAAAAGACGACGAACCTTTCGGCGTCCGCAAGAATTCTCCGAGCCATGGCGACGAGATCTTGGCGCTCGGTCCCGTAATCGGAAACGAGACGTACATCAAGGGCCCGATTGAAGCTTCTCCCGATACTCCGGGCGGGTTCTCCCATATCCGCGACGATCCGCCCGAATTGCCCGACCACGCTGGCATGTTTGGAAGGCGCCTTGCCGCCCAGTCGACGGAGAACCGCGACTGCCGCATGAAACATGGCGTAGTAGGCCAGATGGATGGCGGCCTCGGGCATGGTCCCGGCATCGTAGCTTGTCGCCTGGCGGAGAAATTCCCTGGCCTTCGCCATATGCAGGGCCGTCTCTCTGCTCACAACAAGATGCCCTCGTCGCGGATGGTGCGCAAAATCTGGAGGTCTTCCGTCCGTCCTTCGGCGAAGGCAATAGGCTGGATGAACTCGCCGCTTTCCACGATCAGGTCGTAGGCAGCATCGGCAAGGCGCCCGGTGTCTTCGATGGTCGCGCCATCTTTCAAAAACACAGCCACATCCCAGTCGGAATCCGCTTCGGCTTCGCCGCGGGCCCGCGAGCCGAACAGGACGGCACGCGCCACTCGGCCGGGCAGGGCTGCCTCGGCCCGCCGCTTGAATTCCCTGACCAAACTCAGATCGGGCGGTTGCATGGCTCCAGTCTACCAGTCGGTGGGTCGGACGGCTATCCCCGCCGCCAGAGGGTACCCTGGGGGCCGTCTTCCAGGAGGATGCCTTGGCCGGCCAGTTCCTGGCGGATACGGTCGGCCTCGGCGAAATTCTTGGCTTTGCGGGCATCCTTGCGGGCCTGGATGAGTCCCTCGACGGCCGCGTCGTCCAGGCCGCCCCCGCCTTCCGGCGTCCAGCGCAGCCAAGCTTCCGGGTCTTGGCCCAGCAAGCCCAGCAGTCCGGCCGCCGCCAGCAGCCGGCCCTTGGCTGACGCATCGCCGTTGCGGTTCAACTCGCCTAGCAACTCGTGCAGATGGGTGAGAGCCAGGGGCGTGTTGAGGTCGTCCGATAACGCCGCCAGCACCGGTTCCGGCGGCGCCGTCGGCGTGGGCGCGGCGGGCGCGTTGCGCAAGGCCCCGTAGAAGCGGTCCAGCATGTGGCGGGCCTGGCGGATGCCGTCCTTGGTGAAGTCCAGCGGCTGGCGGTAGTGGGTTTGCAGCAGCACCAGGCGGATGGCCTCGCCGGGGAATTCCTTCAACAGGTCGTGGACGGTGTAGAAGTTGCCGAGCGACTTGGACATCTTCTCGCCTTCCACCATCAAAAAACCGTTGTGCATCCAGTAGCGCACGAAGGGCGCGCCGTCATGGGCGCAGGTGGATTGGGCGATCTCGTTCTCGTGGTGGGGGAAGATCAGGTCCTGGCCGCCGCCGTGGATGTCGAAGGTCTCGCCCAGATACTGGCCGCTCATGGCCGAACATTCCAGGTGCCAGCCCGGCCGGCCGCGGCCCCAGGGACTGTTCCAGCCGGGGATGCCGTCTTCCGACGGCTTCCACAGCACGAAGTCGGCCGGATCGCGCTTGTAGGGGGCCACTTCGACCCGGGCGCCGGCGATCATCTCGTCGCGGTTGCGACCCGACAGCCGGCCGTAGTCGGCCATCGAGGGGACGCTGAACAGCACGTGGCCGTCCGCCTCGTAGGCGTGGCCGGCGGCCAGCAGGGATTGGACCAGGGCGATCATCTGGGCGACGTGCTCGGTGGCGCGCGGCTCCACGTCGGGGGGCAGGGCGCCCAGGGCGGCCATGTCCTCATGGAAGGCCCGGGCGGTGCGCTCGGTGATGGCGCGGATGGTCTCGCCCGACGCGCGGGCGGCGGCGTTGATCTTGTCGTCCACGTCGGTGATGTTGCGGACGTAGGTGACCTGGGGATAGAGCCGCCGCAAAAGGCGCGCCAGCACGTCGAAGACGACGACCGGCCGGGCGTTGCCGATATGGGCGTAGTCGTAGACCGTGGGTCCGCAGACGTACATGCCGACCCGGCCGGGGACCAGGGGCTCGAACTTTTCCTTGGTGCGGGTCAGCGTGTTATGCAGGTAGAGGTCCATTCATCCCCCCGAGGCGGTCAGGCGCGCGAGCGCGCGGTCGCGACCGATGACAGGTAGCAGAGCCTTGAGTTCCGGTCCATGATCCTGCCCGGTCAGGGCTTGGCGCAGCGGCAGGAACAGGGCCTTGCCCTTGCGGCCCGTGGCCGCGCTCACCGCTTGGGTCCAGGCCTTCCAAGTCTCCTGACTCCAGGGTTCGGGCGGCAGCAGGGCGATGGCCTCTTTCAATGGGGCTTGGTCCAGGACGGCGAAAGTCGCCTCGCCGTAGCAGACGCCGTGCCATGGCGCGGCATCGGCCAGGCGGCGCAGGTTGGGGCGCACCGCCTCCCAGAAGACTTCCTCCGCCGGCGCCAGCCCGAGGGCCGCCAGCCGGGGCGCGACCGTCGTGAAAGGCAGGGCGTGCAAGAGCTTTTCGTTGAGCCGCCAGAGCTGTTCGGCATCGAACTTGGGCGAGGCGCGGCCGCAATGGGACAGTTCGAAGCCGGCGATCAGGGCTTCATGAGTCGTTTGCGGCTCGATGGCGTCCGAGGTCCCCAGGTGGGCCAGATAGCTGGCCAGGGCCAGGGCCTCGACGCCTTGCTCCCGCAGGTCCGCCAGGCTCAGGCTGCCCAAGCGCTTGGACAGTCCCTCGCCACCGATATCGGTCATCAGGGGCAGATGGGCGAAGGTGGGCGGCGGGGTGCCCAGGGCTTCGAACATCTGGACCTGCACGGCGGTGTTCGCCACATGGTCCTCGCCCCGGATCACATGGCTGACCCGCATGTCGACGTCATCGACGACCGAGGGCAGCATGTAGAGGAAAGTACCGTCCTCGCGGATCACCACCGGGTCGCTCAGGTGGCCGCCCTGGAAATGGACGGGTCCGCGCACCAGATCGGTCCAGGCGATGTCCGCGTCGTCCAGCCTGAAGCGCCAATGGGGCCGGCGGCCTTCCGCCTCCAAGGCGCGGCGCTGGTCTTCGGTCAGCCCGAGAGCGGCGCGGTCGTAGACCGGCGGCTGGTGGCGGGCCAACTGCCGCTTGCGGCGGAATTCCAGTTCCTGGGGCGTCTCGTAGCAGGGATAGAGGCGGCCCTGGGCCTTCAGGGTTTCCGTGGCGATCCGGTAGCGCTCCAGGCGGTCGGACTGGCGTTCCTCGGCATCCCAGTCGAGGCCCAGCCAGCGCAGGTCGCGGCGGATGGCCTCGGCGAACTCCGGGCGCGAACGCTCCGTGTCGGTATCGTCCAGGCGCAACAGGAAGCGGCCGCCCGAGCGGCGGGCGAACAGCCAGTTGACCAGCGCCACCCGGGCATTGCCCACATGCAAAAATCCGGTAGGGCTGGGCGCGAAACGGACGGTAACGAACATTCTACCCCCGGAAAGCATTGGTGATCGGGTAACGGCGGTCGCGGCCGAAGGAACGGCGGGTGATCTTGACTCCCGGCGGGGCTTGGCGGCGCTTGTATTCGGCTCCATCCACCAGGCGCCAGACCCGGCGCACGGTTTCCGGATCGTGGCCGCGTCCCACGATCTCGGCCTGGGACATCTCGTCCTCGATCAGGCATTCCAGGATGTCGTCCAGCACGTCGTAGGGCGGCAGGCTGTCCTGGTCGGTCTGGTTGGCCTTCAACTCGGCGGTGGGCGGCTTGACGATCACCCGGTCCGGCATGACCGGCCCCCCGGGGCCCAGGGCGCCTTTCGGCCGGTGGGCGTTGCGCCAGCGCGACAAGGCGAAGACCGTGGTCTTGTACAGATCCTTCAGGGCCGCGAAGCCGCCGCACATGTCGCCGTAAAGGGTGGCGTAGCCCACCGACATCTCCGACTTGTTGCCGGTGGAGATCACCATCAGCCCGAACTTGTTGGAAATCGCCATCAGGGTGAGGCCCCGGGCGCGGGCCTGGATGTTTTCTTCCGTGGTGTCGGGGGCCTGGCCGGCGAAGATGCTTTCCAGCATGCCGCCGAAAGCCCCCACCGCCGGTTCGATGCCGATGGTATCCAGCCGGATGCCCAGCAGGCGGGCGACTTCCGCCGCGTCTTCCAGGCTTTCCCGCGACGTGTAGCGGGACGGCATCATCACGCAGTGCACCTTGTCCGCCCCCAGGGCGTCCACCGCCAGGGCGGCGACGAGTGCGCTGTCGATGCCGCCCGACAGGCCGATCAGCACGCCCTTGAAGCGGTTCTTGCCCACGTAGTCCTTCAGGCCGGTCATCACGGCCCGGTAGATGTTCTCCAAGGGGGCGGGCTCGGGAGCCAGCGGCGCCTCGACGCAGGTCCAGCCCCGGACCTCGCGGCGCCACCGGGTGAGCGCCACCTCTTCCGTCCAGGTATCCAGGCGGGCCACCGGGGTTCCGTCGGCGGAAAGGGCGAAGGAGCCGCCGTCGAAGACCAGTTCGTCCTGCCCGCCCACCAGGTTGACATAGACGAGCGGGCGCGGCACCGCGGCTTGGCGCTCGCGTGCCACGCCTAAGCGGGTGTCTCCCTTCCCGGCTTCGAAGGGCGAGCCGTTGAGCACCGCCAGCAGATCGGCCCCGGCCGCGCCCAGATGGTCGACGACGGCCGGCTTCCACATGTCCTCGCAGATCATGACGCCCAGGTTCATGCCGCGAAAGGCGATGGGCTCGGGCAGCGGGCCGGGGGCGAACAGGCGCACCTCGTCGAAGACGCCGTAGTTGGGCAGTTCGTGTTTGAAGCGAATCGCCGCGATGTCGCCGCCATCCAGCAGCAGGGCGGCGTTGTAGAGGTGATCGACGGCCAGCCAGGGCGCACCGATCAGCAGCGCCGGGCCGCCGTCCCGGGTGGCCTGGGCCAGTTCGGCCACCTGGGCCTCCACCGCGCGCTGGAAGGCGCCCTTGAGGATCAGGTCGTCGGGAGGATACCCGGTGATCGCCAGCTCTCCGAACACGGCCAGATCGGCGCCTTGCCGGCCTGCCTCCGCCCGCATGTCGAGGATGCGTCGCGCGTTGCCGGCCACGTCGCCGACCGTGGGGTCCATCTGCGCCAAAGCGATCGCCAGGGTGTCGGTCATGTCGGCAGCCTAGAAAGGGCTCCGATGGCTGTCAACGTGGGCTTGCGAAAAGCGGTGGAACGCGGCCCGGCGAATCACTATTCTCTGACCATGGCAAAGGGTGGAGGCGGAGAGAGTCAGGTCGTCTGGACCGGCAAGATCAGGCCGGCGGAACCCGACCGCGCGGAAATCTACCAGCCCACCCAGGGCGGCAAGTTCGCCTTCCAGGGCCACGGCGGCAAGGGCGGGAAGGATGAACCGAAGCCGGTTCCGGTTCCGACGCCGAAGCCAGCGGCCAAGCCGGCCCAGTCCCTGTCCCCCGCGGCCCAGAGCCGCGCCATCGCCGAGACCGTGGTCTCGTCCCTGCTGGATCGGCTGGTGTCCGAGGCCAAGCGCAAGGGCGGCATGCTGTCGGTGGACGACATCCAGGGCCTGACCCAGGAATTCGAGAAGAAGACGGCGGTGCTCCAGACCGTCTTCGAGAAATCCTTCGAGGACTACGTCAAGGCGCGCGAACGGGCGGCCTGGCAGCAGACCCGGCAATATCCCTTCGACCGGGTGATCGTCCAGACCTTCGCCGGGAGCTTCGCCGACGGCCCCAAGCTTATCAACGACCCGGACGCCCTGTCGCGGCGCATCCTTCCCGGCTTCTTCATGGCGCTCGGCATGATGCTGGGGCCCGAGGCCATGGACCAGTGCCAGGAGCGCTGCCGCAAGATCGTGGCGCGCCATAAATCGGGCCGCAATGACGAGTTCGACTGGCAGAACGTCTACGACGATCCGGAAACCAAGGCGCTGGTCCTGGAAGCCCAGGTCGCCATCGCTCCCTATTTCGAGGACCTGCGCAAGCGCGCCGATTGGCTGATCAATCTGGTCAATACCCACCTGAGCCCCTACGAGGGCGATGCGAATTCGCCCGTCGCCCGCTGGACGATGACCGAGGTCTCGTTCTTTACCTTGGTGGAAGGGCTGCTGGGCGGCCTCAAGGCGACCCTCAACACCGACGCCGGGGCGCAAGAACTGGCGCAACGCCACGGGCATGAAACCTGCTCGCGGCTCTACAAGCTGTTCCGCAAGCTGGATGCGGCGGCCACGGAATTCCGCAGCCAGGCCGTCTTGTAGAATCTATTCCGTGTCTTTCAGTTAGTCGCCTGACGTCCATTCCCCACATACTCCACCGACCGCATTTCCATCAGCCGGGATGCGGTGCGGTGGAATTCGAAGCTGCCGTCACCGGCCGGATACAGGGCCTCCGGCGGGGCGGCGGCGGAACAGATCAGGGTGGCCTTGGCCTCGTACAGGGCGTCGATCAGGGTCACGAAGCGTTTGGCCTGGTCGCGCATCTCGGGCCCCATCCGCGGAATCGCGGCCAGCACCAGGGTGTGGTAACGCCGGGCGATCTCCAGGTAGTCGGCCGGGCCCAAGGGCTGGGCGCAGAGATCGGAAAAGGAGGCCAGCGCCACCCCGTCGGCGGCCAAGGGCAAGGTCACCTTGCGGCCGTTCACCATGAAGCTGTCGGCCGTCGCGTCCGCCCCGTTGGTCAGGCGCTGGAAGGCGAGCCCCAGGGCCCGGTCGGCCTCGTGGTCGTGGGGCGTCCGGTAGACGTCCATGTGGGTGAGGCGGTCCACCCGCCAGTCGCGGCCGCCGTCCAGATGAAGCAGGTCCAGCCGCTCCTCGATCATTCCGATGAAGGGCAGGAACAGTTCGCGCTGCAGTCCGTCCTTGTAGAGGTCGCGCGGCGGCCGGTTGGACGTGGTCACCATCACCACCCCGGCCTCGAACAGATGCTGGAACAGCCGGCCCAATATCATGGCATCGGCGATGTCGTTCACCTGCAACTCGTCGAAGCAGAGCAGCCAAGCCTCGTCGGCCAGGCGCCGGGCGATGGGCGGGATGGGATCGCCCGCTTCGCGTCCCTTGAACTTGCGGTATTCGCCCAGGCGGGCGTGGACCTGCTGCATGAAGGCGTGGAAGTGCACCCGGCGCTTGCGGGCCACGGGGGCTTCTCGGAAAAACACGTCCATCAGCATGGACTTGCCGCGTCCGACCCCGCCATAGAGGTAGAGACCCTGCGGCGGCGCCTCGCGGCGGCGGGCCAAGCCGAAGCGGGCCTTCCAGGCCGCCAGCCCCGCCGCCGGCTCGTAGGCCTTGAGCGCCAGATGCAGGCTTTGCAGCTTCTCGACCGCCAGGGCCTGTGCCGGGTCGGGCGAGATTTCCCCCGCCGCCAGCTTCGCCCGGTATTCGGCAAGCGGTCCTTCCGACATGGCTAGAAGGTTAAGGGGCGCTTTCCCACCTGTAAAGGTGGGCAATCAGACGGCGGCGGTGTTGGCGGTCCGGCCGGCGAACTGTTTTTCCATCTCGTGGCGGAAGGACAGGATGTCGGCGATGTCGCCTTGAGGATCGACGTCCACGTCGAACCAGCGGATGGGATGGTCCACCGCGATATGGGTCTTCAGGCGCGCCCCGGCAGCCAAGCCCAACGGCAGATAACCGCGCGCCAGGGCCTCGCCGGCCGCCATCGCCCGGCCGTAGACGCAACGTCCACCCTCTCCGTCCAGGGTTTCGCCGGCGTCCAGGCCGCGCTTGGCGAAGGTCGTCACCTCGGCACGGAATTCGCCCGGAGTGCCGGTCGCCTCGCCGCGCAGCACCGCCGAAGCAACGCTGATGGCAATCTCGGCGCCGGGCAGACGGCAAGGCCGCCAAAGCGCCGCATGCCGCCCGTCGGGGGCCACCGCCAGCCCGCAGCCGGAGAAGGCCGCTCCCGCCCCCTTGGACGAGGCTTCGAGAACCAGGAAGGTGCCATCGCCCAGGCCGCCCGGCAGGAGCTGGCCCGTCACGTCGCGGCCCGAAACGGCAACCACCCGTCCGGCGGCGTCGAGCATGCCGCCCGCGTCCTTGGGCAGCAGTCGCACCGGCAGATCCGCCATCGCGCAGGGCAGGTAGGCCAGGTCGGACGGCGCCACGTCCAAGCCAACGGCGTTGGCGGAGCAGGCCATTTCGAGGGCGGCCTGAGTGCCGTCCAGGGCGGAGACCGCGGTGGACAGGCTCAGGTGGCGGGTGGAGGCCTCCTCGGCGGTCAGGCCCAGTTCGTTCCAGGCGGTGGCCGGATCGACCTTGCGGCGATCGGGCCAATAGGCGGTGCCGCGTCCCGCCGCGACGACGGGAAAGCCGCAAGCCCGCGCCCAGTCGACCATCTCGCCCAGGCTGGCGGGGACGCCGCCGTAGGCCAGGGTGTAGACGGTCCGTGCCTGACCGGCGCGCCGGGCAAGCAAAGGCCCGGCCAGGGCATCGGCCTGCAGATTCGCCATCACCACGTGGCGACCGCGCCGGAAGGCGGCCAGGGCATGGCGGATGCCCGCGGCCGCCTGGGCAGTGGCTTCGACGATCAATTCGATGCCGCCGGCGTTGATCAGGGCTTCGGCGTCGTCGGTCAGGAAGGTGGAGCCTTGGGCCTGGGCCTTGGCGAAGGAGGTGGCGGCGCACCGTTCCGCCTCCCAGCCGGCGGCCATGCAGCCCGACCAGGCCTGCTCGACCGAGCGGTCGGCCACCGCCATGACGTGGAGCCCCGGCGCGCGCAGGGCCTGGGCGAGGAAGGCCGCCCCCAACTGGCCGGCCCCAATCAGGCCGACGCGGATGGGCCGGCTTTCGGCGGCGCGCCTCAACAGCATGCGATGGAGAGCCATCGGTCCCTTCCCCGGTTTCCTTCGGAAGGGGAATTCTTACTGCGCTTCGGGGCCGGATGCCAGAGCGGATCAGACTTCGGTGGCGACGATGGCGGGTTCCGCGACCGGGGCGTGGGCGGCGAGAACGGCGTCGGTCCGCTCGGCGGCCCTCGTATCCAGCAATTTCGCCACGTTGTCGGGAGCCTCTTCCTCGTCCTTGTCCTCGATCGCCTCTTCCAGCTTTTCGGCGGTCTCCTTCAGGCGTTTCGCGGCTTCGGCCAGGGTCTTGCGGTCCTCGTCGTCGCCCCGTAGCCGGGAAGCCTGTTCCACCTGGGCCGCCAGGGTCCGCAACTTGGCCGACAAGCCGTTGACCAGGGATCGCAGCTTGTCCAGCGCCTGGGCTCGTTCGCCGGGATCGGCTTCGGCCATATCGATGTCCAGGGCCTTGCGGGCGTTGGCCGCCGCCTCGGGGGCCCGGGCGAGCATCTTTTCCGCTTGTGCGGCCAGGCGGGCGGCCCCCTTGGCGTCGCCGCGCGCCGCCATCATTCCCGACAGCAGCAGGTAGGTGGACATCAGTTTGTCCATGTCCCCCAACTGCTTGTGTCCGTAGGCGCCCTTCTGGCGGATCAGGTCCTTTTCCAGGGCGCGCGCCTGTTCACGGGCGGCGATCATGCCGGTTTCGATCTTTTCGACGATGGGAAGGGTGGCAGCCCCGAAACGCTTCGGATCGGGTTGCTTGCCGCGCTTACGGGCCTCGGCGGCCGCCAGGACGGCGGAACCGGATGAACGGTTCCCGGATACGGCATCGGTCATTCTGACCTCCTGATTCCGATTCTAGTCCATCCATCATGCCAGAATCGGGGGCGGAAGGCTACTGGCGGATGGTTGCTGGGAAGGGGGGGAACGAGGCGCCAGGCGCGCGGCTTCTCGGAAACCGCGCTGCGGGACGCTGCCATCCCGCCCTGGCGCCTCATGTCGGAGCCGGCCGGGCTCCGCGCCCACGAAATAGCCTTGGCCTCCGTCGCCGCCCCCGGGGGAACCCTGGGCAGAGAAACGCCCCGATCCGGCGGCTTGCCGATCCGCGCCCCGCCCACCCGATGCCCGGGCGGCCGGACGCCGATCCCGAAGAACGGACGATCCGAATCCTTGCGGGGTCCGGAATCTTCCGCCGGGGGCCGGTGCCGCCTCTCGGGACGTCGCCGTCGCGATACGCTTTCCCGGCCGCCTGCCGGGGCACGAGTCCCTGAGAACTCGCACCCGAAGACACTTCCGCGTTCCGTCCCGATGATGACGAAAGCCGGTGCCGCGCGGCAACCGCCGAATTGTCCCGCATCGCAGTTTCTTGTGAATAACTTCTCCCGATTCGACCCCGTCGGCGGGAAGTTATCCACAGCATTGGCGGCCGTTCCGGGACGATTTGACGATGTTTCAGTAATGCTGAAGGATTCGCTCTGGCCATCGATTAGAAAATGCTAATACACAGATGTATCGATACTTGATTTCGCAGGCGCGAAGATTGACTTGCGCCGACCATCCGTCTAAACCGGAGCGACGGGAAGAAAGGGCGTGCCACTCCAGCCGCCCGGCAGTCGAAAGGCTCTCGGCATGAACACTCGCAACCGGCCGCTGTCGCCGCATCTGCAGATCTACCGGCCGCAGATCACTTCGGTGTTGTCCATCCTGCATCGCCTGACCGGCGCCGCTCTCTGGATCGGGGCCCTTGCCTTCACCTACTGGCTGGCCGCCGCGGTCTATGGGCCCGAGGCCTTCAACCGCACCCAGGTCTTCCTGGCTTCCTGGTTCGGGCGGTTGATCCTGTTCGGCTGGACCTTCTGCCTGTTCTACCACCTGTCCAACGGTGTCCGGCACATCGCCTGGGATTACGGCTGGGGGTTCGAGTTGAAGCAGCTCCGGGCCACCGGGGGCATGGTGGTGGCCGCTTCCCTGGTGCTGACCCTGCTGGCCTGGATCGTCGCCTATGCGGTCGCGGGAGGCCACAAATGAAGACGCAACCCTCCCTCAACCGCATCCAGGGCCTGGGCTCGGCCAAGGAAGGCGTGCAGCACTGGCGCACCCAGCGCCTGCGCAGCATCGCCTTGGTGCCGCTGACCGTCTGGTTCGTCTACGCGCTGATCTCGCTGGTGGGCGCGGACCATGCCGCCTTCAAGGTCTGGATCCGGCACCACGGCAACGCGCTGATGATGGTGTTGCTGATCGTCACCATGTATCCCCACGCTTGGCAGGGCATGCGGGCCATCCTCGAGGACTACGTCCACGCGGAGCCGGCGCGCACCGTCCTGGCCATCGCGTTGAAGTTCATCATGTGGGTCGCGGGCATTTCCAGCCTGATGGCCGTGTTCCGCCTCTATGCCGGAGTCTGATCGGCCATGACGACCGCCTATCGCATCCTGGACCATCAGTACGACGTGATCGTGATCGGCGCCGGCGGCGCCGGCCTGCGGGCCGCCCTGGGCATGACCGCCTCGGGGCTCAAGACCGCCTGCCTGACCAAGGTCTTTCCCACCCGCAGCCATACGGTCGCCGCCCAGGGCGGCGTCGGCGCGGCGCTCGGCAACATGGCGGAAGACCATTGGGAATGGCACATGTACGACACCGTCAAGGGGTCGGACTGGCTGGGCGACCAGGACGCCATCGAATACATGTGCCGCAACGCCATCCCGGCGGTCTACGAGTTGGAGCACTTCGGCGTGCCGTTTTCGCGTACCGACGAGGGCCGCATCTACCAGCGTCCCTTCGGCGGCCACATGCGCAACTTCGGCGAGGCGCCGGTGCAGCGCGCCTGCGCCGCCGCCGACCGGACCGGCCACGCCATCCTGCACACGCTCTACCAGCAGTGCCTGAAGCACGACGTGGAATTCTTCGTCGAATACATCGTGCTCGACCTGATCGTGGATGCCCAGGGCGCCTGCCGGGGCGTCGTCGCCTGGTGCCTGGACGACGGCACCATCCACCGCTTTTCCGCCCATCGCACGGTCCTGGCGACCGGCGGCTACGGGCGGGCCTATTTCTCCTGCACCTCGGCGCACACCTGCACGGGCGACGGCAACGGCATGGCGGCCCGCGCCGGCCTGCCGTTGCAGGATCACGAGTTCGTGCAGTTCCATCCCACGGGCATCTACGGTTCCGGCTGCCTGGTCACCGAAGGCGCCCGCGGCGAGGGCGGCTACCTGACCAATTCGGCGGACGAACGCTTCATGGAACGCTACGCCCCCAGCGCCAAGGACCTGGCCAGCCGCGACGTGGTCAGCCGCGCCATGACGGTGGAAATCCGCGAGGGCCGGGGCTGCGGCAAGGACAACGACTTCATCTACCTGCACCTGGAGCACCTGGGCGCCGACCTCTTGCACCTGCGTCTGCCGGGCATCACGGAATCGGCCAAGATCTTCGCCGGCGTGGATGCCACCCGCGAGCCCATCCCGGTGCTGCCGACCGTGCACTACAACATGGGCGGCATTCCCACCAACTACCACGGCGAGGTGCTGCGCCCCACTGCCACCGATCCGGACGCGGTCTGCGAGGGCCTGATGGCCATCGGCGAATGCGCCTGCGTGTCGGTGCACGGGGCCAACCGGCTGGGCACCAACTCGCTGCTCGATATCGTGGTCTTCGGCCGCGCCGCCGCGTTGCGCTGCGAGGAAACCATCAAGAAGCGCGCCGTCCACAAGCCCCTGCCCAAGGATTCGGCGGACAAGGCGCTGGGCCGCCTGGACCGGCTGCGCCATGCCCAGGGGGCGCGGCCCACGGCACAGATCCGCCTGGCCATGCAGCGGACCATGCAGCGCGACGCCGCCGTCTTCCGCACCTCGCAGACCCTCAAGGAGGGGCTGGAGAACATCGAGGCGGTCAACGCCCAACTGGCCGACATCCGGCTTTCCGACCGCACACTGGTGTGGAACTCGGATCTGGTGGAGGCGTTGGAGTTGGAGAACCTGATGCTTTGCGCCCGCGCCACCCTGCATTCGGCCGAGGCGCGCAAGGAAAGCCGCGGGGCGCATGCCCACGAGGACTTCCCCGATCGTGACGATGCGAACTGGATGAAGCACTCGCTCGCCTGGTTCGACGATGCCGGCAAGGTCAGCCTCGGCTACCGCCCGGTCCATACCTACACGCTGACCGACGAAGTCCAGTACATCCCGCCCAAGAAGCGGGTCTACTGAGGAGAGTCCGGACCATGGTCGAATTCACGCTCCCCACCAATTCCAGGATCATTCCGGGCAAGGTGCATCCCATTCCGGTCGGTGGCCGGGTCCGGAAGTTCCTGATCTACCGCTTCGATCCCGACAGCGGCCATAACCCGCGCCTGGACACCTTCCATATCGATCTCGATTCCTGCGGGCCGATGGTTCTGGACGCGCTTATCAAGATCAAGAACGAGATCGACCCCACGCTCACCTTCCGGCGGTCCTGCCGCGAAGGGGTCTGCGGGTCCTGCGCCTTCAACATCGACGGCACCAACACGCTGGCCTGCACCAAGCCCATCGCCGAGATCGAGGGCGACGTGAAGATCTATCCGCTGCCCCACATGCCGGTCGTCAAGGACTTGGTGCCCGACCTGTCGGTTCCCTATGCCCAGTTGCGGTCCATCAAGCCCTGGCTGCAGGCGGAATCGCCGGTGCCGGGCGGCGAGCGGCTGCAGACGCCCGACGAACGGGCGATGCTGGACGGTCTCTGGGAATGCATCCTCTGCTTCTGCTGCCAGACCAGTTGCCCCAGCTACTGGTGGAACGGCGAGAACGGCTACCTGGGGCCGGCCATCCTGTTGCAGGCCTACCGCTGGATCGCGGATTCCCGCGACGAGGCGACCGGCCACCGCCTGGACGACCTGGACGATCCGTTCCGGCTTTATCGCTGCCATACGATCATGAACTGCACCAACACCTGTCCCAAGGGGCTCAACCCAGGCAAGGCGATCGCCGAAATCAAGTCGGCCCTGGTGCGACGCCAGAGGTAGACGGCGGGCTCGCTTCCGGGCATGGTCGCGCCATGACCGAAAGCGCCCCCGATCCCCATCGCCGGAAGATGGCCCGCAAGAAGGCGGCACGCGAACGCCTGATGGCCCGCATCGATCGGGAAAAGGGTCTGCTGATCGTCCATACCGGGCCCGGCAAGGGCAAGACCACGGCGGCGCTCGGCATGGCGCTCCGTGCCTTGGGCCACGGCTTCAAGGTAGGCCTCGTGCAGTTCATCAAAGGCGCCCGCGATTCGGCCGAACGCAAGGCCTTGGCGGCTTTCGGCGATCAGGTCGCGGTCCGGGCGCTGGGCGAGGGCTTCACCTGGGAAACCCAGGACAAGGAGCGCGATATCGCCGCCACCCGGCGGGCCTGGGAGGAAGCCGCGGCGATGATCGCCGATCCCGCCTTCCGCCTGGTGATCCTGGACGAGATCAACGTCGCGCTACGCTACGGCTACCTGGACTTGGCCGAAGTGCTGGCCGTCCTCGTCGCCCGGCCTGCGGCCACCCACGTGGTGGCGACGGGACGCGGCGCGAAGGAGGAACTGATCGCCGCCGCAGACCTCGTCACCGAAATGACCCTGGTCAAGCACCCCTTCCGCGAGGGCATCAAGGCCCAGCCCGGGATCGAGTTTTAGAGCATTTTCGTCCCCACATCAATTTCCCCTAATCGTCACGCAAAAAAGGCTTGTGTACATGCGTGCGCCGTGTTTTACCTAAACACAGTGCATGTACGTAAATCACATTCGAGAAGCCCCGTGTGCGAAGGCAATAAGATTCTTTTGATCGTTTCAGGGGGGATCGCCGCCTATAAGGCTCCCGACCTGGTGCGGCGCCTGCGCGAGCGGGGGGCTCGGGTGACATGCGTCTTGACGGCCGCGGCAGCCGAGTTCGTGGCGCCCTTGGCCCTGGGCACGGTAAGCGGCGCAAAGGTCTACCGCGACCTGTTTTCCCTGACGGACGAACAGGAAATGGGCCACATCCGCTTGGCGCGGGAAGCCGATCTGGTTCTGATCGCCCCCGCCACCGCGAATCTGCTGGCCAAGATGGCCGCCGGGCTGGCCGACGATCTGGCCTCGACCGTCTTGCTGGCCACGCGGGCGCCCGTTCTTGTCTGCCCCGCCATGAACCCCGCCATGTGGGACCATCCCGCCACCCGCGCCAACTGGGCGATTCTGGAAGGGCGGGGCGTGCGCCGCATCGGCCCCGCCACGGGGGAGACCGCCTGCGGGGAAGCCGGCGAGGGCCGCATGGCCGAGCCTTCGGAGATCGCCGAGGCCGTCGCCGATGTCTTCCGCCGGGCCGGACGGCTCAGGGGCCGCAGGGCCCTGGTGACCAGCGGCCCCACCTTCGAGGCCCTGGACCCCGTGCGCTTCATCGGCAACCGGTCGTCGGGCCGCCAGGGCCATGCCATCGCCGGCGCCCTTGCCCGCCTGGGGGCGGACACCGTCCTGGTTTCCGGTCCGACCGCCCTGCCCGATCCGGCCGGCGTGGCCGTAGTCCATGTGGAATCGGCCCGCGAGATGCTGGCTGCCTGCGAATCCGCCTTGCCCGCCGACGTGGCCGTCTGCGCCGCCGCGGTCGCCGACTGGCGCGCCGCCGAAGTGGCGCCGGGCAAGCTGAAAAAGCAGGCCGGCAAGGCTCCGCCCACTCTGTCGCTCGTCGCCAACCCCGACATCCTGGCGATGCTGGCGGGTGCCGGCAACCGCCGGCCGCGCTTGGTGGTGGGCTTTGCCGCCGAGACCGAATCCGTGGTTGCCAACGCGGCCGCGAAGCGCGCCGCCAAGGGCTGCGACTGGATCGTCGCCAACGACGTCTCCCCGGCCGCCGGCACTTTCGGCGGAGCGGAGAATGCCGTGCATCTGGTGACGGCCCAGGGCTGCGAGGACTGGCCTCGCCAGCTCAAGGAACAGGTCGCGGAACGGTTGGCCGAACGCATCGCCGATGCCCTGGAGGCCGTGTCGTGAAGACCCTGTCCGTCGCCGTCACCCGCCTTGCCCATGCGCAGGACCTGCCGCTGCCTTCCCATGCGACGCCCTTGAGCGCCGGGGTCGACCTGCTGGCCGCCGTGCCCCAGGCGGTCCTGCTGGAGCCGCGCGTGCGCGCCGTCATCCCCACCGGCATCGCCATCGCCCTGCCCGAAGGTTACGAGGCCCAGGTCCGCTCGCGTTCGGGCTTGGCCGCCAAGCACGGGGTCGCGGTGCTCAACAGCCCCGGCACCATCGACGCCGACTACCGGGGCGAGATCGGAGTCATCCTGGTCAACCACGGCAAGGTGCCCTTCCGCGTCGAACGCGGCATGCGCATCGCCCAGCTCGTGGTGGCGCCAGTCTTATCCATTCAGTGGGCGGAGAGCGAGTCCCTGCCCGAAACCGAACGCGGGACCGGAGGTTTCGGTTCCACGGGAGTGCAGACAACGGGAGATTGAGGCCATGCTGCGCTTGTCGAAGAAGATGCTGTTCGCCATCGAGGCGGTGCTGGACATCGCCTACCATGCCGGCGCCGAGCCGGTGCAGAGCCGCGAGATCACCCGCCGGCAGGGTATTCCCCGGCGCTACCTGGAACAGGCGCTCCAGCAACTGGTGCGCCAAGGCATCCTGATCGGGGTGCGGGGACCGCGCGGCGGCTACCGCCTGGCGCGCGAACGCCGCCGCATTTCGGTCGGGGACGTGGTCCGGGTGGTGCGCAAGATGGAGACCGCCGACAACCCCATCGAGGATCCGGCCGGTTCCGACCTGGGGCGCTTGGTGGTGCGTCCGCTTTGGATGGAGTTGCAGGACGAAGTGATCCGCCGCCTGGACGCCATTTCCATCGACGATCTCTGCCTCAAGGCCAACGAGGCCGGCATCGTCAGCGAAGGCCGCAAGAATCTCGATTTTTCCATTTGACCTTTAGGGGATCGTCGCCGCCATGAGCAAGAATACTGCTTCCCCCAATTTCTCGGTTCCGCCCCTGGCCCGCGGCCGCGTCTACGACAGCATCGTCGACACGGTGGGCGCCACGCCGCTGATCCGCCTGGGGCGTTTCGCCCGGGAGGCCGGCTGCAAGGCCGAGATCCTCGCCAAGTGCGAGTTCTTCAATCCGCTTCATTCGGTGAAGGACCGTATCGGCTTCGCCATGATCGAGGCGGCCGAGCAACAGGGCCTCATCAAGCCGGGCGCCACCCTGATCGAGCCGACATCGGGCAATACCGGCATCGCGCTGGCCTTCGTCTGCGCGGCGCGCGGCTACCCGCTGATCCTCACCATGCCGGAAAGCATGTCGGTGGAACGGCGCAAGATGCTGGCCTTGCTGGGCGCCCGCATCGAACTGACCCCGGCCGCCCGCGGCATGGCCGGCGCCGTGGCGCGTGCCGAAGAATTGGCCAAGGAAATCCCCGGTGCCCACGTGCTGCAGCAGTTCGAGAACCCGGCCAACCCGGCGATCCACAAGATCACCACGGCCGAGGAAATCTGGATCGACACCGGCGGCAAGGTCGATGCGGTCATCAGCGGCGTCGGCACGGGCGGCACGCTCACCGGCATCGCCCTGGGCCTCAAGCCCCGCAACCCCAAGGTCATGATGGTGGCGGTGGAACCGGAAGACAGCGCCGTGCTGTCGGGCGGCGTGCCGGGCCCCCACAAGATCCAGGGCATCGGCGCCGGATTCGTCCCCGGCGTGCTGGACACCAAGTACGTGGACGAGGTGGTCAAGATCGGCAACGAGACCGCCTTCGCCACGGCGCGCAAGGTGGCGCGGCTGGAAGGCATTCCGGTCGGCATCTCGTCCGGCGCGGCGCTGGCGGCGGCGCTCGAGATCGGCGACCGTCCCGCGATGGCGGGCAAGACCATCGTGGTCATCCTGCCTTCCTTCGCCGAACGCTATCTGTCCACGGCGCTGTTCGACAACCTCGGCCTCGACTGATCCATGGACTTCAGCGACAGCCAAGTCCGCCGCTATGCCCGCCACATCCTGCTCCGGGAAGTGGGGGGCCAGGGGCAGGCGACGCTTCTGGCGGCGCGGGTCCTGGTGGTCGGGGCGGGCGGCCTGGGGTCTCCCTTGCTGCTCTATTTGGCGGCGGCCGGGGTGGGAACCCTCGGGGTGATCGACCACGATACCGTCGACCTGTCCAATCTGCAGCGCCAGATCGTCCACGCCACCGACCGGGTCGGCATGGCCAAGGTGGAAAGTGCGCGCATCTCCCTGGCGGCGATCAATCCGGACGTGAAGCTGATCGCCTTCCCGGAGCGCCTGACCGCCGCCAATGCAGCCGAAGTCTTTTCCGGGTTCGACCTGGTGGCCGACGGCAGCGACAACTTCAAGACCCGCTTCCTGATCAACGACGCCTGCTATTTCGGCCGGAAGACCCTGGTTTCGGGCGCCATCCTGCGCTTCGACGGCCAGGTCGCCACCTTCAAGGCCCACGAACCGGGCGAGAACCGGCCCTGCTACCGCTGCCTCTATCGCGAGCCGCCGCCGCCCGGCCAGATTCCGTCCTGCGCCGAAGCCGGGGTGCTGGGGGCCATGTGCGGGGTGATCGGCTCCCTGCAGGCCACCGAGATATTGAAGGAGCTGCTGGGCATCGGCTCCACGATGGCGGGCTGGCTCTTGATGCACGACGGCCTGGGCGGCACCTTCCGCAAGATCCGGCTCAAGCGCGATCCGGGCTGCCCGCTCTGCGGCGAGCATCCGACCATCCGGGACCTCTCGGTCCATGTCTGACCGGCCGGAAAAGCTTAGCTTGGTGGTCTTCTCGGGCGAAGCGGAAAAGGTCCACTACGCCCTGGTGCTGGCTTCGGGCGCGGCGGCCATCGACATCCCGGTGACCCTGTTCTTTACCATGGAGGCCTGTCGGCGGTTAAGCCGCGCCGCTTCGTGGGCCGATTTCGACGCCGCCTGTCGCGCCAAGGGCATCGCCGCCTTCGAGGAACTACTGGAGGCCTGCCGGGCCATGGGGGTCGGCTTTCTGGTCTGCGAGATGGGCCTGAAGGCCATCGGCATGGACCGGAGCGAACTGCGCGACGACCTGCCCATCGAAATCGGCGGCGTGGTCACCTTTCTCAACGGCTGCCCGCCGGGGGGGAATACGCTGTTCGTCTGATCCCGTCGGAGCCCGGCGATCAGTTGTGATGGGCATGAGGGAAGGCCAGGTCCTTCCAGACGGGCAGGGGGCCGCAGCAGGGGGTCTCCGTGCAATGGTGGCTTTCGATGGTCGCCGCCAGCACCTTGCCGCCCTCGGCACAGTGCAGGTCCAGCTTCTCGCCCCAGAAGACGGAAAAGAAGATCTGCAGGGCCAGCGATTCGACGGCATGTTGCTCGGTGACTCCGTATTCGGCGCTGATCGCCGGGCGGGCCCGCTCGCGCAGCACCTTGACGGCCGCCTCCGGCGTCTTGACCTGCTCCTTGTCCTCCATCCCGGCGGCTCCCAGCACGCGGACCATTTCGCAGGCCAGGCCGATATCCAGGTCGAATTCGCGCATCGTGGCTTCTCCCATCCTCGTTGGACGATTTTCACCGAAGTCTACACCGGATCGGCGATTCCGACTTGGCCGGGGTCAAGATTCCACAGGATAGGCGTGTCGCCGTCCTTGCGGATCGAGCACCGCGGCTCCGCCATCCTCCAGGTAGGAGGGACCGACCGGGACCTTGCCGAAACCGCCGGGGATGTCGAGCACATAGGTTGGCAGAGCCAGGCCCGAGACCCTCCGCCGTAACTCGGCGGCCAGGGCAATCCCCTCGGGCAGAGATACCCGGAAATGGGCGGCACCGGGCACCAAGTCGCCGTGATGCAGGTAGTAGGGCTTCACTCGCGCCGCCAACAGGGACTCCATCAACTCGGCCAGGACCGCGACGTCGTCGTTCACCCCCTTCAGCAGCACGGTCTGGGAAACCAGGGGGATGCCGGCATCGGCCAGGCGTCCCAGGGCGGCAAGGGCGGCAGGAGAAAGCTCGCGGGGGTGGTTGCAGTGCACGGCCACCCAAGTCGCCAGCCGTCCGGCCTTCAACGCACGCACTGCCGCCGCCGCGATGCGCGACGGCATGGCGACGGGCACCCGGCTGTGGACGCGAAGCCACTTCAGGTGGTCGATCATGCTCAGATCGCGGGTCAATCTCTCCAGCCGTGCCGGCGAAAGCATGAGGGGATCGCCGCCGGTCAGGATGACCTCGCGAATCTCCGGATGGACGCGGATGTAATCCAGCGCGGCGGCCAGGGCCGCCGGCTTGAGCGTCCCGCCCCGTCCCACCTGGTCGCGGCGGAAGCAGAATCGGCAGTGAATCGGGCAGGCCAGCGTGGGCTTGAGCAGGACCCGGTCGGGATGACGGTGGACCAAGCCCTCCAAGGGCGAGTGGGCGGTATCGCCGATGGGATCGATGCGATCTTCCGGCTGCGGTGCCAGTTCCTCGGGCGAGGGGACGACTTGGCGGGCCAGGGGGTCGTTGGGGGCGTCACCCATCAGCGCCCGATATTCGGGAGCGATGCGGGCCGGGAAGGGGGCTTGCCGGAACGATGCGGTCATGGTCCCATGGTGCAGCACGGGGGGCGGTCCCCCGTCAAGGGGGAGACGGCATGCGGCGCTGGTGGCACCCGGAAGCCTTCGCCGCCCGGCGCGCCAATCTGATCCGGCGCGGCCGGGCGGTCGCGGCGATCCGCCGCTTCTTCGAGGAGCGCGATTTCCTGGAAGTCGAAACCCCTTGCCTGCAGGTCTCGCCGGGTCTGGAGCCGCATCTCAAGGCCTTCTCCACCCGTCTGGAAGAGCCCTTCACGGGCGATGTGGCGGAGCTTTGGCTGCATACCTCTCCCGAGTTCGCCATGAAGAAGCTGCTGGTGGCCGGGATGCCGCGCCTGTTCCAGATGGCGCGCTGCTTCCGCAATGGGGAGCGTTCCGCGACGCACCATCCTGAATTCGTCATGCTCGAATGGTACCGGGCGGGGGCCGCCTATACGGACCTGATGGACGACTGCGAGGGTCTGCTGCGGGCGGTGGCAGAGGCGACCGGAGCGCGGGAGTTCCGCCGCGGCGATGCGATCTGCGATCCCTTCCGTCCCTGGCGGCGCCAATCGGTGGCCGATGCCTTCCGCGAGTACTGCGGAATCGACCTGCTCGCCACCGCGCGGCCCGCCGAATCTCCCGCTCCCGCCTTGCTGGCCGCCGAGGCGCGGCGCCTGGATATCGCACCCGGCGCGACGGACACTTGGGAAGACCTGTTCTTCCGCATCTTCCTGGACCGCATCGAACCCCATCTGGGGAACGGCGTGCCGACCCTGCTCTACGATTATCCGATTTCCATGGCTGCCCTGTCGCGGCCCAAGCCGGACGACCCACGTCTGGCGGAACGCTTCGAGCTGTATGTGGCGGGGCTGGAACTGGCCAATGCCTTCGGCGAACTGACTGATGCGGCCCAACAGCGATGCCGCTTCGTCGCCGACATGGACAGGAAGGAGGGCCTTTACGGCGTCCGCTATCCCATCGACGAGGATTTTCTGGCGGCCCTGGCCTGGGGGATGCCGGAAAGTGCCGGCATTGCTCTGGGAGTCGATCGCCTGGTCATGCTGGCATGCGGAGCGGAGAGTCTCGACGAGGTTCTCTGGGCACCGGTGGCCGGCTGAATCGGCACGACCGCCGTCCGTTAGGACCTGGGTGTGACGCCGGGCACAGCGGGATCATTGGCAGGGCGCTATAACATGACCTGTTCTTCCCCTTTTCAGTCCCTTCTCCCCTGGACCGGCCTTGTGGCCGGTCCCTTTTCTTGTGCAACCGTGGTAAACTGCCAGGATCGAGAATGGAGGCCGCCATGAGGATACCGGGACTTCTGTTGATCGCCGGACTTGTCGTGATCGCCGTGCCGGTGCGGGCCGACCAGGATGGCCCGGCCTGTGTCGAAAGCGGCGATACCCTCTGGGTCAACGGCAAGCGCTGGAAGGGGCATTGCGAGGGTGGCACCCGGGTGGCGCTGCATGGGATCGCCGCCCCGGGTCCCGAGGAAATATGTCGGCACGAAAGCGGCCGAGACTTCTACTGCGGGCGGGCGTCAGCGGCCTTCCTGCTGGAGCAGGTCAAGGGGCGTTCCGTAATCTGTCGCGGCGATTCTTTTGGCGCCGACAGGCGGCTGCTCGCCACATGCTTCGTGGGCGGCAAGGAACTCAACGCCCTCATGGTCCGCGAAGGCTGGGCCGTGGCGGATCAACGGTATTCCGCCAAGTACCTGCCGGACGAAGAAATCGCCCGCAAGGCTCGCAAGAACCTCTGGACCATGGAGTGGCATCCCCCCTGGCAACCGCGGTAAATTCCACGGCGGGGGAACGGCGCCGAACGACGATGTTTAGAGCAGGCGAAGATGGCGCCTATGGCATTATATATAACCTTAAATATATCATATGGTTGAGTGGTCGATGATCCTCCCCGGCGGTCTTGTCGCCGGGCGCGTATTGGGCTATGGCTGACGGGGGCAGATCTTCCACTTCCGCCGGGTTGGGGACCATCCATGACCGAGACGGATTCCGTCGCCTTGGAAAAGCCGGCCACCGGTATTTCCGGCCTGGGTCTGCGCGGGCGAACCGTGTTGGTGATGACGGCCATCTGGCTGGTTTTCGTGCTGGTTGCCATGGCTTCGCTGTACCTGGTGACCGGAACCGTCGCCGAACGGCTGGGCAGCTACTTTGCCCTGCGCCATGTGCAGTGGCACAAGGAACGCCTGATGGCGACCATGTCCCGCGAACTGGCCTTGGCCCGCAAGATGGCCCTGTCTCCCCTGTTGCAGGATTGGGCGGAAAACGAGGAAAATCCGGAATTGCGGCGGCGGGCCCTGGCGGAACTGGAAAGTTTCCGGGATATTCTGTCCTCCCGCGCGTGGTTCGTGGTCTCCGCCAGGACCGGCCACTACTTCTACAACGATGCCGAAGACAAGTATGCCGGCAAGGAGTTGGTCGATACGGTCCACGCCAATGAACCGCGCGACAAGTGGTTCTTCAAGACCCTGAATTCGCCAGCGCCTTACAACCTCAACATCGATACCGACAAGGCATTGCACGTTACCAAGCTCTGGATGAACGTGGCGATGACCCGGCCCGACGGACGCCGGGTGGGTGCGGCGGGGACCGGCGTCGACCTGACCCAGTTCGTCCGCGATTTCGTCGCCAGTTCCGAGGAAGGCGCCTATGTCGTCCTGTTCGATGGCGGGGGCGGTATCCAGGGCCACCAGCGGGCGGAATTGATCGACTTCATGACCCGCTTCAAGTCGGAGTCCGAACGGTCCACGGTTTGGCGGTTGTTCGAGCGCGAAGACGACCGCCAGAAGGTCCGCCAGGCCATGGCCGACTTGGCGGCGGGCCGCATTCAGGAAGCCTCCTTCGCGGTCCGCATCGAAGGCCGGCGCCATCTGATCGCTTTGACGTGGCTGTCCGAGATCGACTGGTACGACATGTCGGTGCTGGACTTCGACAAGGTGGTGGGGTTCCAGCGGTTCCTGCCGGTGGCCGGTGGCTTGGCCGGGGCCTTGCTGGTCGCCATCCTGGTGATCGTGCTGCTGGTCAACCGCATGGTCCTCACCCCCCTCATGCAACTGGTGCGGTCGACGCAGGCCGTTGCGGCGGGCAATTACGACATCCGCATCGACAGCGATCGGCGCGACGAGATCGGTCACCTCACCAACGCCTTCGACCGCATGGCCGAAAAGGTGAGGGACTACATGCGCACCCTGGAGGACAAGGTCCGGGCGCGAACCGAGGAACTGCAGGATTCCAACCGCAAGATCACCGATGGCATCCGCTATGCCAGCATGATTCAGTCGGCGGTCATGCCGACGCGCGACGAGGTGGCGACCCGCCTGCCGGATCATTTCGCGCTCTGGAAGCCGCGCGATATCGTGGGGGGGGACTTCTGGTTCTATGCCCAGACCGACGGGGGCTTCCTGCTGGCCGTGGCCGACTGCACGGGGCACGGGGTGCCGGGGGCGATCATGAGCACGGCGGCCCATTCGGTGCTGGAACAGGCGCTGGGCGAAATCGGCCCCGACGATCCGGGCGCGCTTCTCGCGTCCGTCAACGCGCGGTTGCGCAGCCGATTCAACCGCAGCGCCGACTACAGCCTCGACAATGGTCTCGACCTTGCCGTGGTGTGCTGCGACTTGCGGGGCGGCCACCTGCGCTTCGCCGGGGCCCGCATCGACCTGACCATTGCCGATGCCGAGGGGATACGGGACATCAAGGGAGCGCCGCGCAGCATCGGCTATCGACGTTCCGGCGCGGCACCCGCCTTCGCCACCCACGAGGTGGCGCTGGCGGCGGGACAATCCTTCTACATGGTCAGCGATGGCTATCTGGATCAGTCGGGAGGCGAACGCGGCCTGCCCTTCGGACGGCGGCGCTTTCACGACCTTGTGGCCGCGCACGGCGGCCTGCCGATGGCCGAACAGGCCGTCGTCTTCGAACGACAACTCGCCGAATGGCAGGGGAAGTACCCGCAGAGGGACGACATCACCCTCGTCGGGTTCCGTGTAACAGGGGATGACAGGGGGGACGAAGCATGAGGACCGATCTCTACGACCTCAGGAATCAACTCGCCGAGCGGGACATCATGATCTGTTTCGCCGGCGCCTTCTCGAAAACCCTCATCGAGGAACTCGGCAACGCGGTGAAAAGATACATGGAAAACGAAGATGCCACCAAGACATCGACCACGGACGTTCTTTCGGTCTACATCGAGCAGATGCAGAATATCCGTAACTATACGAACAAGAATCTCGAAACAGATACGGACTTCTTGACCGCCAACTCTTCGATCGTCGTGATCGGGCGCGAGAACGAACGCTACGTGGTCTCGTCCGGCAACATCGTTCTCAGCGAGGACGTGCCGGCGCTCACCGGGCGGATCGAGCACCTGCGCGGCTTGGACAAGCTGGAACTGAAGGCGCTGTACAAAGAGCGGCTGCGCACGCCGCGCATCGACGGCGGATCGGCCGGCCTGGGACTGATCCATATCGCGCGGATTGCCACCTCGCCCTTGGAATACCTGGTGCGGCCGGTCAATGACCGCCAAGCCTTCTTCAGCCTGCGCGCCGTCATCTGAAGGGGAAGAAGATGAACAACATCCACCGCGACGCGACCGCCTCGACGCCTTTGATCCATTTCGATTGGGGGGCGGGTGTTCTGGAAATCCGGGGCGAATCCTATCCCGAGAACTCGTATGAATTCTACGAACCGATCCTCGACGGCGTGGCGACCTTCCTGGCCGAGGAACGCAAGCCGATCCGGCTGGAGGTCGATCTCAGCTATCTGAACACCAGCACCATCAAGTGCATGATGGACCTGCTCGACATGCTGGACCAGGTGTCGCGCAAGGGCCGTAGCGCCACGGTGAACTGGTATTGCGACCCCGAGAACGACCGCGCGGTCGAAATGGCCGAGGAATTCAAGGAGGACGTAGCCCTACCCTTCAACATCCTCACCAAGGAGATCTGACGCCTTGGCGGATGAGGAGGAACGGACGCGTCGCTGGCTGGCCGCGTTGGAGGCCAATGCCGAATGGAAGCGCCATCCCTTGATGGCGGAAGTGAAGGATTTGGCGGAACGCTATATCCATCTCAACCGTCGGATCGTCAAACTGTCCCGGATCAGCGACCGGATGCAGGTCCAGGTCAAGGAAGCGAACATCGCCCTTCGGCGGTCGTCCCAGACCGATCCGCTGACCGGGCTGCCCAACCGGCGTTGGATGTGGGACAAGCTGCGCGCCGAAGCCAACCGGGCCCAGAGGGGAAGCCCGGCTTTTACCCTGTTGATGGGTGACGTCGACGGCTTCAAGCGGCTTAACGACACCTGGGGCCACGATGTCGGCGACGCGGCACTGGTCGCCGTGGCCCGGGTATTGTCCGGAAACTTGCGCGACTACGACTCGGTGGCTCGCTGGGGCGGAGAAGAGTTCCTGATCCTTCTTCCCGAAACCGACCTTGACCACGGCCTGGTCGCCGCCGAGAAACTCCGGGGCAACGTGGAGAACCTGGGATTCGTTCACGCGGACGCCCCGATCCCCATCACCATGAGCTTCGGCCTGGCTCGTCTGGACGGTGCCGCCGACGTCGACGCCGCCATCCGCGCCGCGGATCAGGCGCTTTACGAAGCCAAGCGGTCCGGCCGCAACCGCTGCCGCTGCGGCGGCCGGACCTTGACCTGACCTAGTCCTGCTTCGTCCCGCCCAGGGGCGGAATGCCGTACCAGAGCTGCTGGCAGTTGGCCGTGGTCGCCATGCCGGGCAGCATCTGACCGCCCGATGCCCCGCTGTTCCAGACGTAGAGTCCGCCGTTCTTGGTGTAGGCTGTCCAGGCGGCGGGTACGCTCAGGTTGGCGGCGAAGCCGCTCCAGGCCGCAGCCATGGCTTGCGCCAACTGGGCGTTGGCCGGCGGAACCGGATCGGCGACCACGTTCAGGGTGTTGAACACGTAGGGCAGTTCGGCGCCGTGGCAGACGTTGCCGGACGCCACCGAACAGGCGGGGCTCGCCGGGAACGGATTGTAGATCGGCGCCTCGCTGAAGTAATAGCCGTACACCGGCTTGTCCGCCTGGGACAGGGTGGCGTCGGCCGAATCCTGGCTGCCGCAGCGGAAGGCGAAGTCGGTGATGACGTTCGCCAGCGCGACCGCCGATCCGTTGTAGTACGGGGTGGGCTTCTGGTCGCGCGCACGATAGGGACGCGTCCCGGCGGAATTCGTGAAATCGGTGATGGTTCCCTTGTTCTTGCGGCCGAACAGGGCGTCCAGCGCCGATCCGTAGGTGGTCGGATTGAGGTCCTTCTCCGGCACCAGGGCGGCGAACAGGACACCTTCGTCGGCGTTGGTGCCGAACAGGTAGGGTTTGGCAGGCATCCCGGCGGCATAGCCGTCATATGGCTGGCCAGCCACCGTCTTGCCGTCCATCAAGGGCGTCCAGGGCAGGGCCTCGGCAAAACCGCTCTTCAGGATGCGCTCGATGGACAGCTTCACGGAACTATAGGCGCTCTGCGCGGCCATCGCCTGCTGCCAAGTGGGAGTCTGGAGCCAAGCGGCGTCGGAAACGCAGCGCTTCGGCTTGGGGCTGGCGTTGGCGCAGAGCAGCTTCAGATAGGACTTGCCGTCGGCCGAGCCTTCCGTCTTGTCCCGGTACTGTACCGACATCGGATTGCTTTCCATGATGGCGGCGCGGAACAGGGGGGCGCTATCCGGCATGTCGAACAGGTGCAGGCCCACCGACATGGCGCCGGCACTTTCGCCGAAGATCGTCACCTTGGCCGGATCGCCGCCGAATCCCTTGGCGTTGTCGCGCACCCAGCGTAGTGCCGCCTGCTGGTCGAGCAGCCCGAAGTTTCCCGCCACCGGCTCGATCTTGGCGTCGGGTGACCGGTCGGCATAGAGAAAGCCCAGGGCGCCCAGGCGATAGTTCAGCGT
Organism: Magnetospirillum sp. WYHS-4; assembly: GCA_039908345.1. NCBI lineage: Bacteria > Pseudomonadati > Pseudomonadota > Alphaproteobacteria > Rhodospirillales > Rhodospirillaceae > Magnetospirillum > Magnetospirillum sp. WYHS-4. The sequence continues at coordinate 39,973 of JAMOBD010000005.1, read as the reverse complement.
CACCACGACTTGGTTGCCCGAAGCCGCCAAGTACGCGCCGTCATAGATTGGCAGGGAGCCGCTGCCGCCGATGAACGCGCCGCCATGGATGAAGACCATGACCGGCAGGGCGCCTTTACCGATGGCCTGGGCCGGCGTCCAGACGTTGAGGAACAGGCAATTTTCGTCCTGGGCGGAGATCGGGGCCCCCTTGGACTCCGGCTGCGGGCAGACCGAGCCGAACTGCAGGGCCGGGAAGACGCCCGTTGCGGCCCAACTGTCGGGCGGTTCCGGCGCCTTCCAGCGCAGGCCGTTGGCCCCGGTGGGCGGTCTGGCGTAGGGGATGCCCTTGTAGACGAAGAGGTCGATGCCGGTCTTGGTGGGCAGGGTTACGGCTTGCGCGCCCCCGCAGACTTGCCCCTTGTCCGTGTCGATGGTGGAACCGGCGGCACAACCTTGCTGGGCTGCCGCCGTCCCGGTTCCGGCTGCCTGGATCGCCAGAGTCAGCGCGATGACAGCTCCCGCGAGCGAATGATTTCGCATGATATCCCTCCGCTGTTGACCAATTATTATCGACAGCCTAAGGAACGCACGATCAAATGGCAACCGGCAATGGTGGTTATTATTGCCGCGAGTACGTATCTAGAGTGACAGAGTAATGCCATAGCTATCATCTACGGGAAATCGACGATATTCACCGTTCCGGGCGACCGGAGGCGAAGGCCACGCAGCGGGAGATGCCGGCCAGGTCATTGCGGACCTCCAGCAGCCGCAATCCGAGCGCCTTGCCCAGGGTCGCGACGGTGTCCGCCTGACCGGCGCCCACTTCGAGGAAAAGCCCGCCGCCCCGCGCCAGCAGGCGGACGGCATCGGGCAGCAGGGCTCGGTAGGCGTCCAGGCCGTCCGGGCCGCCGTCCAGGGCTCGGCGGGGTTCGTGGTCGCGGACCTCGGGCATCAATCCCGCGATATCGGCCGTGGGGATGTAGGGAGGATTGGAGACGATCACGTCGAAAGGGCCCTCCCTGCCCTGGCCCCAGTTTCCTTCCTGGAAGGTGGCACGGTCGGCCAGGCCCAGAGCCTCGCCGTTGCCGCGGGCGACGGCCAGGGCGTCCGGGCTGGCATCGATGCCCAGGCCGTCGGCGCGCGGGAGTTCGTGCAACAGGGCCAGGAGCAGGCAGCCGCTTCCGGTTCCCAGGTCAAGCAGCCGCAATGCCTCGGCCTTTCGTCCCTTCAACCAAGCGAGAACGGCCTCGATCAGAGTCTCGCTGTCGGGGCGGGGAGTCAGGGTGTCGGCGCTTACCCGGATGGGCAGACCCCAGAATTCCCGTTGCCCGAGGATATGAGACATGGGCTCGCGGGCGGTCCGGCGCCCGGCCAACGCCGCCAGTGCCTCCGCGGGGCCCGGACCGAGGGGGATCTCGGGGTGGGCGAAGAGTGCCGTCGGCAGCATGCCGGTAGCGGCGGCGACCAGCAGGCGGGCTTCCAGGCGTGGATTGTCGATACCGGCAGCGGCAAGCCGCACCGCCACCTCGGCCAGGGCATGGCCGACGGTCACTGTCATTCCACGTCGGCGGACAGGCGGGCCGCCTCGTCCTCGGCGGCCAGGGCGTCGATGATCTCGTCCATCTCGCCGTCCAGGAAGCGGTCCAACTTATGAAGCGTGACGTTGATGCGGTGGTCGGTCACTCGACCTTGCGGGAAGTTGTAGGTGCGGATGCGCTCCGAGCGGTCGCCGGAACCGACTTGGCTCTTGCGCTGGGCTGCGCGTTCGGCCTCGCGCTGCTGGCGTTCGTTCTCGTAGAGCCGGGCGCGCAGGATCTTCATCGCCTTGGCCTTGTTCTTATGTTGGGACTTTTCGTCCTGGCAGGTGACCACGACGCCCGACGGCATGTGGGTAATGCGCACCGCGCTGTCGGTGGTGTTGACGTGTTGTCCTCCCGCGCCCTGGGACCGGTAGACGTCGATGCGCAGATCCTTTTCCTCGACGTGGATATCGACTTCTTCCGCTTCGGGCAGCACGGCCACGGTGGCGGCCGAGGTATGGATGCGCCCGCCCGACTCGGTGACCGGCACCCGCTGCACCCGATGGACGCCGGATTCGAACTTGAGGCGGGCGAAGACGTTCTTGCCGGTAATCGTGGCAACCGCCTCCTTGAAGCCGCCGATGCCCGTTTCGCTGAGTTCCAGGATATCGAACTTCCAGCGGTGTTCCTCGGCATAGCGCTGGTACATGCGCAGCAGGTCGGCGGCGAACAGGGCGGCCTCGTCGCCGCCGGTGCCGGCCCGTACCTCCAGGATGGCGTTCTTCTCGTCGGCCGCGTCCTTGGGCAGCAGCATGATCTTGATGCGGTGCTCCAGGTCGGGAAGGCGCGCCGCCAGATCCTCCCGCTCCGCTTCGGCCAGGGCCTTCATGTCGGCATCGGCGCCCGTGTCGGCGAGAATTTCCTCGGCCCCCCGCAGATCCTCCTCGGCGCGACGCAGGTTGCGGATCGCCTCCACGATGGGGCCCAGGTCGGAATATTCCTTGGACAAGCGGGCGAATTCCTGGCCCGTGGGCACCCTTTCGCCCGACAGCATCCGGCCTAGTTCGTCATGGCGCTCCGCCACCCGGTCGAGCTTCCGTTCAAGGCTCATTGGTCCTCCAGCCGGAACAGACGCGCCAGAAGGTCTTCCATGGCGCGCCACTCTTCCTCGCCGCCCGCCCCGGCGGCGTGGCGCATGACCTCCGACGGATCGTGCAGCAGGCGGCTGGCCAGAAGCCGGGTCGCCTTGTCGGCATCGCCGCCGGCGTCCCTGAGGGCCGCCTCGCGCAGGGTTTCGACGTGGGCACGCAGCCGGATCAGAGCCGGAACGGCGGCGCGTTCGGCGCGTCCGCGCTGGAAGGCGGCCAGTTCCTCGTCCAGGATGCGCCAAGCGTCGCGGGCCTGGCTTTCGCGCCCCGCCCGGCCTTCCATGGCGACCCGCTCCAGGTCGTTGAGGTCGTAGAGGAACGCCCCGTCCAGCTTGCCCGTCGCCGGGTCCACGTCGCCGGGAATGCCGGTATCGACCAGGAACACCGGCTTGCGGCGGCGATGCTTCAGCGCCTGGGCCATCATCCCGGCGGTAACCGCATGCCTGCGGGTGCCCAGCGAAGTCAGCACCACGTCGGCTTCGGCCAGCAAGTTGTCCAGGTCGGAAAAAGCGCCGTGATGACAACCCAACTGGCGTGCCACCGCCTCGCCGCGGCTTTCCAGGGGATGGGTGACCGAAAGATGGGCGAGGCCGCCGGCGACCAGATCCTGGGCCACCAGTTCGCCCATGTCGCCGCCGCCGATCAACAGGCCCCGGCAACGATCCAGATCGCCGTGCACGTCGCGGGCAAGCTGTACCGCGGCGGCGGCGATGGAGACCGGTCCCTCGCCGATTGCGGTTTCGCTGCGCACCCGCTTGGCGGCGGCATAGGCGGCCTGGAGAAGGGCTTCCATCTCGGGCCCCACCATGCCGGCGTCGCGGGCCAGGCGATGGGCGTCCTTGACTTGGCCCAACACCTGGGGCTCGCCGATCATCAGGCTGTCCAGGGAGGCTGTGACGGCGAACAACTGACGCAAAGCCGCCGGGCCTTGGTGACCGTAGACTTGGCCTTCCAGGTCGCCGGCTTGCAGACCGGCGTGGACGGCAAGGGCCTCGACGATCAGGCGGTGGGCGATGGCGGGATCGGGATGAATGGCCTGCACCTCGACCCGGTCGCAGGTCGACAGAGCCACCGCCTGGTCCAATCCCTTGTCGCGCAGACGGTGCAGGAAAGCGGGAACGGCAGCTTCCTCGACGAACAGGCGATCGCGCAGCATCATCGAAGACGAGCGATGGTTGGCCCCGACGACGACCAGCCGGGCGACCGCTTCCGTCATGGCGTCTCCCGAAGGCGGGAAGCGGCCTCGGCCAGGGGGATTTCGGTCTGGTCGCCGCTGCTCATGTCGCGCAGCACCACGGTGCCACGGGCAAGTTCATCGCCCCCCAGGATGAGGGCGGCGCGGGCCTTCACCTTGTCGGCGCGCTGCAGGCGCTTCTTCAGGTTTCCCGAATGGCCCAACTCCGCAACCAAGCCCGCACGACGCAATTCCAGCGCCAAAAGAAACGCGGCGTCCTGGGCCTCGGGGCCTACCGGGACGACGGCGACGGGGCGGGGCGCCTCGGCGACGCCTTCCACCAGCATGGCAAGCCGTTCCACTCCTGCCGCCCAGCCGATACCGGGCGTCGGCGGTCCGCCCATCTGCTGGATCAGGCCGTCGTAGCGGCCGCCCGCCAGCACCGTGCCCTGGGAGCCCAGGTGCGTGGTGGTGAACTCGAAGGCGGTATGGCAGTAATAGTCTAGGCCGCGCACCAGCTTCGGATTCACCTGGTAGGGCACGCCGGCCAAGTTCAGGCCCCTCAGGGTCTCGTCGAAAAAGGCCTTGGCGTCGTCGGTAAGGCTTTCGCCGATCAGCGGCGCATCGGTCACCACGGCCCGGTCGCCCTCGTCCTTGGAATCGAGGATGCGCAACGGGTTCTTTTCCAGGCGGGCGCGGCTGTCTTCCGACAGACGGTCGCGGAAGCCGGAGAAATACTCGACGAGGTTGGCTCGGTAGCGGTCGCGGCTCTCCGCATCTCCCAAGGTGTTGATTTCGCAGACTACCTTGCCGGCTAACCCGAGCGTGCCCAGGAAGTCCGCCGCCATGGCGATGACTTCGGCGTCGGCCAGGGGCTTCTCGACGCCCAGAAGTTCGATGCCCACCTGATGGAACTGGCGCTGGCGGCCCTTCTGCGGGCGCTCGCGGCGGAACATGGGGCCGCGATAGAAGACCTTGAGCGGCAGGTTCTGCGCCAAGCCGTTGGAGATGAAGGCCCGGGCCACGCCGGCCGTGCCTTCGGGGCGTAGCGTCAGGAACTCGCCTCCCTTGTCCTCGAAGCTGTACATCTCCTTGGTGACGATGTCCGAGGTCTCGCCGAGGGTCCGGGCGAAGACGTCGGTGAACTCGAAGATCGGCGTGGCGATTTCCTCGAAACCGTAGCGGCTGGCGACGGCCCGCGCCAGTTCGGCCACATGGCGGTGGCGGCGCATGTCGTCGGGCAGCAAGTCGTGGGTGCCGCGTACCGGCTGCAGGCCCGCCATGGTCACCCCTCCTTGGCCGCGCGGATCTCGGCGGCGCGCTTCTCGACAAGATCGACGATGTGGTCGAGCAGTTCCTTCTCGCCGATGCGATGGTCGGAGACACCGGCGATGTAGACCATGTGGTTGCCGCCGCCGCCGCCCGTGACGCCGATGTCGGTCTCGCGCGCTTCGCCCGGCCCGTTGACCACACAGCCGATCACCGACAGGGTGAGCGGCACCTCGATATGGGCCAGACGGTCTTCGAGGGCCGCCACGGTGCCAATGACGTCGAAACCCTGGCGGGCGCAGGTGGGGCAGGCGACGATCCTGACGCCGCGATGGCGCAGGTCCAGTGACTTCAGGATGTCGAAACCGACCTTGATCTCTTCCACCGGATCGGCCGACAGGGATACGCGAATGGTGTCGCCGATGCCTTCCCAGAGCAGCATGCCCAAGCCGATGGACGACAGCACGGTGCCCGACCGCAAGCCGCCGGCTTCGGTGATCCCCAGGTGCAAGGGGTAGTCGCAGGCCTTGGCCAGCGCCCGGTAGGCGGCCACGGTCAGGAACACGTCGGAAGCCTTGACGCTGATCTTGAAGTCGAAGAAGTCGTTGTCCTCCAGCAGCCGGGCATGATGCAGGGCGCTTTCGACCATGGCTTCCGGGCAAGGCTCCCCGTACTTCTCCAGCAGATCCTTTTCCAGGCTGCCGGCGTTCACCCCGATGCGCATGGAACAGCCGTGATCGCGCGCCGCCTTGACCACCTCCCGCACCCGGTCGTCGGACCCGATGTTGCCGGGATTGATGCGCAGGCAACGGGCGCCGGCCTCGGCGGCCTCGATGGCGCGCTGGTAGTGGAAGTGGATGTCGGCAACGATGGGAACCTGGGACTCGCGGCAGATGGTGTGCAGGGCCGCCGTGGATTCCTTGTCGGGGCAGGAGACGCGCACGATGTCGGCCCCCGCCTCGGTCAGGCGACGGACCTGGTCCAGGGTCGCGCGGGCGTCCGAGGTCGGCGTGTTGGTCATCGACTGCACGGTGATGGGGGCGCCGCCACCCACCGGGACGTCGCCGACCTTGACCTGTCGACATTGCCGACGCGCGATGTTGCGATAGGGACGGGCGCTGCTCATGGGACGGGGTCCGGCTAGTTGCCGGTGGAATCGACGGCGGTGCCGCTCTTCAGGCGATCCGGGTCCAGGACGATGTTGCGCCGGACCATGCCCGAATTGCCGATGGACGGCACCGTTTGACCGTCGACGCGGATTTCCAGGGCGCCGGCATTGCCGGTCGCCAGCTTGAGGCCCGGCATCGTCGGTACCCGGTAGATGTCGCCGGTGCGCAGCACGCGGGTGGAAACGATCTTGTTGTTGGCGTCGTCGCGCACCTGTATCCAACTGTCCGATGTCGCCTTGACCACCACCCGCGAAGACTCGGCTTCGGGAGCGCCGAACGTCCGGTTGCCCGAGGAATCCGACTGAGGCGTCGGCGCCGCTTCGGGCGAACTTTCGGCGGCGGGCGTCGCGGCCTTTTCCTTCTCCGCCTTCTCGCGGGCGGCCTTCTCCTTGGCCTCTAACGCCAGCCTTTCCTTCTCGGTCTTCTCGCGGGCGGCCTTGTCCTTCGCCTCCTGGGCGGCCTTTTCCTTCTCGGCCTTTGCCTTCTCCTTGGCTTCGGCGGCTTTTTCCTTCTCGGTCTTCAGAGGTTCGGCCGGCTTCTCGGCTACCACCGGCGCCGCGGCCGGTTCGGCGGGCGCCACCTGGGGCGCCGCGGGAGCGGGGGGCGGTACCGGAGCCGGGGCTTGCGCCGGCATGGGAGCCGGCTCGGCCGGCTTCTCCGCGGAAGCCATGGGCGCGACGTCGGGAGACGGCTTGGCCTCGGGTATGGCGGCGGGTTGGAACAGCCTTTCCGAACCCTGGGCAGGGGGGGGAGGGGCCTCGCTGCCCTCCGGCTTCTTATCGACGGGCGAATCTTCGGTCTTGGCCATGGTTTCGGGAACCGACGATACCAAGTCCCGGAAGAAGGCTCCCTTGCCGGAAGTCACGTACCAGCCGCCGTAGGCAACCGCCGCGATCATCAGGCCAACGAACAGGATGCCGGCCTTGGGCACGCCGGATTCCACCACCGGCGAGGGAAAGTCCAACTGGGAGCGGACCTGGGGGGCCGGAACCGCTTCCTTTTTGAAGCGCCGCACCACCTCTTCGCCATCCAGGCCCAGGTAATCGGCGTAGGAACGGACAAAGCCGGCGGCGTAAGTCGGACCGGGCAGGTCCTGGAAACGCCCTGCCTCGATGGAGTCCAGGAACGCATAGCGGATTTTCAAGGCGTTGGCGACGTCCCGCAACTCCTCGCCGCAGCGCAGTCGCGACGCCTTCAGCAGCATACCGACCCCGGCGGCGGCGGGAACGTCTTCTTCGGCCTCGTGGGAGGGCGCGACTTGCTCGGGGGGGGACTGAGACTCGGTCATCGTCGATCAGGTTCCTGCAACAAAGATCGGCCCCCGCAGCCAACCCGTCCATCGGTTGCTGGATACGAAGGCCTTTCTCATCCGATGGCGCACATTCTGCCAGACTGAGCCCGAATTGCAACCCGGAAACCCATCCGGCACCCCTGCGATTCCCAGGGAGTTGCCGGGACCGTCAGGGGGGGAGGACGACCCCATGGTCGCGGGCGAAGGCCTTGAGGCGTTCCCGCAGGCTACGCTGGGTGGATTGGCGAAGATCGGCCAGATAGTCGGCGAGCGGCGCCGCGCGGAGCGAGCGGATCATGGCCTTGACGGGCCACACGGTGGCCGGCACCACGGACAGGCGGCGGAAGCCGAGCCCGATCAGGGTCATGGCTTCCAGGGGCCGGCTGGCCATCTCGCCGCAGAGACTGAAGGGCTTGCCGACGGCGGCGCATTGCTCGGCCACCGAGCCCAGGAAATTGAGCACCGGCGGCGACAGCATGTCGTAGCGTTCGGAAAGGCGAGGGTTGCCGCGGTCGCAGGCAAACAGGAACTGCATCAGGTCGTTGCTGCCGATGGACAGGAAATCCACCTGCTTCAGCAGGGCGGGCAACTGGAAGGCCAGCGAAGGGACCTCGAGCATGGCGCCCACCTGGACGGCGGCGGGCAGCGTCGCCCCCAGCCGGCGCTCGCGGTCCAGTTCCATGTCGAGCAGGTCGCGGGCGGCGGAGAATTCGGCGACGTCGGCGATCATGGGGAACATGACGTAGAGATCGCGCCCCGCCCCGGCCCGCAACAGGGCCCGCAACTGCTGGCGCAGCATGGCCGGGCGATCCAGCGAGATACGGATGGCCCGCCAGCCCATGGCCGGGTTCTCCTCGTCGGCGGTTTGCCAGTAGGGCAACACCTTGTCGCCGCCCACGTCCAAGGTACGGAACACCACCGGCCTGCCATGGGCTTGGTCCAGGACCCGGCCGTAGAACTGGGCCTGTTCGGGAACGGTGGGGAAGTCGGACCGCACCATGAACGGCACTTCGGTGCGATAAAGCCCAACCCCGTCGGCGCCGAAGCGTTCCACGTGTTCCAGCTCAGCCAGCAGGCCGACGTTGACCAGCAGGTCGATGCGCTGTCCGTCCAGGGTGACGGCCGGCAGGTCCTTGAGATCGGCGTAGGCGTCGCGCTGGCGGGCGATGGCCTTCAGGTTTTCGGCGAAGGCCAGTTGGATGTCTTCGCCCGGACGGATGAAGACTTGGCCGCGATCCCCATCGACGATCACCGGATCGCCGTTCTCGATGCGCCCCAGCACGTCGCGCACATGGCCGATCACCGGGATGTCGAGGGCCCGGGCGATGATGGCCACGTGGGAGGTGGCGGTACCTTCTTCCAGGACCAGTCCGCGCACCTTGGCGCGGTCGTAATCCAGAAGCTGGGCCGGCCCCATGTTGCGGGCCACGATGACCGCGTCGGTCGGCAATTCGCCCTGGGCCGCCTTTCCGTCTTCCCCCAGCAGGTGGCGGAGCAGCCGGTGCGCCAGGTCCTCGAAATCGTGGATGCGTTCCTTCAGGTAGGCGTCCTGGACCTGGCTCATGCGGGCCCGGATGTCGCTCTGCACCTTCTGCACGGCGGCTTCGGCGGTCAGCCCCCCGTTGATCGCCTCGTCGATGCGCGACAGCCAGCCCGCGTCCTCGGCAATCATGCGGTAGGTCTCGATGACCTCGCGGTGCTCGCCGGCACCCTGCAGGTCGCCCTTGCGGAACAAGGCGTCCAAGGCGCCATGCATGTCCGCCACCGCCTGGTGCAGGCGGGCATGCTCGTGGCCGATGTCCGTCGCCACCATGCGGTCGACGGCGACCTGGGGTTCGTGCAGCACGGCGGTGCCGATGGCGATGCCGCCGTTGAAGCGCACGCCTTCCAGACGCAGCGGCAACAAGGCGTTGCCGTCGGCGGGGAGCAGTTCCGCCTTGCCGATCAGTTCTCCGCCCGCCACCATTTCGGCCAATACCATGGCGACGGTCTGCAGGGTCTCCACATCCTCGTCCAGGTAGCGGCGGAAGGTCTTGTTCTGTACCACCAGGACGCCGATGACGCGGCCGCCGCGCAGGATCGGCACGCCCATCAGGGAATGGTAAAGTTCCTCGCCCGTTTCCGGTCGGAAGACGAACTTGGGATGGCTCTGGGCGTCCGACAGGGCGAGCGGCCGCGCATGGGCGGCGATGTCCCCCACCACGCCTTCGCCGACTCTCAGGCGGGTGAAGTGGACGGCCTGTTCCTTGAAGCCCACGTTGGCGAAGAGTTCCAGCAGGTCGCCGGCGCGTCGCACGTAGAAGGAGCAGACTTCGGCCGCCAGGTCCTCGGCGATCAGGCGCACGATGCGATCCAGGCGGACCTGGGCCAATTCGTGGGTCGCCATGATATCGCGCAGCCGTGCCAGGAGTTGGCGCGGCTTGAGGCCGGGGCGGGTGTCCGTCATTTCAGGGCGTCCCCGGCCCGCAGCGGGACGCCAGCGCCGCGAGGGCTTGGTCCACCAGTTCGGCGACGATTTCGGCGGTGGGTTGTTCGCGGGTCACCATGCCGACGCTCTGGCCGGCCATGAGCGAGCCGTTTTCCACGTCGCCGTCGATGGCGGCGCGGCGCAGGGCGCCCGCCCAGTAGTGCTCGATTTCCAACTGGGCCTGCTTCTGGTCCAATTCGCCATTGCGGAAACGCGCGATGACCGCGTGCTGGGTCTCGATGAAGCGCTGGGTGCCGTCGTTGGCCAGGGCGCGCACCGGAATCACCGGGAAGCGCGGGTCGACCTGCACGGTCGGCATGGCGTCGCGGGCCTGGCCCTTGATGAAGGCCTGCTTGAAGGCGTGATGGGCGACGCATTCGCATGCGCAGACGAAGCGGGTGCCCAGTTGGCAGCCCGACGCTCCCATCTCCAGGTAGGACAGCATGGCCTCGCCGCGCCCGATGCCGCCGGCCACGAAGACCGGCACGTCCCGGACCTGGGGCAGGATCTCCTGGGCCAGCACGCTGGTGGAAACGGGGCCGATATGGCCGCCGGCTTCCGATCCCTCGATGACCAGGGCGTCGGTCCCGCTGCGCACCAGTTTCTTCGCCAGCACCAGGGCGGGGGCGAAGCAGATGGCCTTGGCGCCCGCGTCCTTGACCTTCTTGATCGAGGCGCCGCTGGGCAGGCCGCCGGCCAGGACCACATGGGTGCATTCGCGGGCGATGCAGACGTCGATCAGGGCGTCCAGGTCGGGATGCATGGTAATCAGGTTGACGCCGAAGGGCTTGACGGTCAGGGCCTGCGTGGCTTCGATCTCGGCGTCCAGTTGCGCCGGATTCATGGAACCGCAGGCGATCACCCCGAAGCCGCCCGCATTGGAAATGGCGGAAACCAGGTTCCGTTCCGACAGCCAGGACATGGCGCCGCCCAGGATGGCATGACGCGTGCCAAGGAACTCGCAGCCGCGCCGCCAGAGCTGGTCGAGGCGTTCCTGCGGCGAAAGGGCGTTCATGTTCAGTCCGTCTTGTCGAGGCCGTAGACGTGATGCAAGGCGCGCTGGGCGAGTTCGCTGTATTCCTCGTCGATCAGCACGCTGACCTTGATCTCCGATGTCGAGATGACCTGGATGTTGATGCCCTTCTCGGCCAGCGTCGAGAACATCTTCTGCGCCACCCCGGCATGGCTGCGCATGCCGACGCCCACCACCGAGATCTTGACCACGTTGGAATCCGAGATGATCTCGGCGTACTTCAGGTCGTCCTTCCGGGCTTCCAGGGTCTTGACCGCCCGTTCCAGGTCGGTCTTGCCCACGGTGAAGGTAAGGTCGGTGGTCTTGTGGTCCGGCGAGATGTTCTGGACGATCATGTCCACGTTGATCGCCGCGTCGGCCAAAGGCCCGAAGATGGCGGCGGCGACGCCGGGCCGGTCGGCCACTTGCCGGAGGGTGATCTTCGCTTCGTTGCGGTCGTAGACGATGCCGCTGACCAGTGCCTGTTCCATGTCCTTGATCTCGCTTTCATCGACGACAAGGGTGCCCGGCGCGTCCACCAGCGAGGACAGCACCTGCACCCGGACCTTGTGCTTCATGGCCATCTCGACCGACCGGGTCTGCAGGACCTTGGCCCCCACGGAGGCCATTTCCAGCATTTCCTCGTAAGTGATCTTGTCGAGCTTCCTGGCCTTGGAAACGATGCGCGGATCGGCGGTGTAGACGCCGTCCACGTCGGTATAGATGTCGCAGCGGTCGGCATCGATGGCGGCGGCCACCGCCACCGCCGAGGTGTCCGAACCGCCCCGCCCCAGGGTGGCGATGCGCCCTTCCGGGGCGACACCCTGGAAACCGGCGACGACCGCCACCTCGCCCTTGGCCATGCGGGCCGCCATGCCGTCGGCCGGGATGGCCTCGATGCGCGCCTTGCCGTGGGTGGGATCGGTATGGATGGGGACCTGCCAGCCCTGCCAGGACCGGGCCTCCACGCCCAAGGCCTGGAGCGCCAGGGCCAGAAGCCCCGAGGTCACCTGTTCGCCCGAAGCGACGACGGCGTCGTACTCGCGGGCGTCGTAGAGCGTCGCAATCTCGTCGACGTAGGCGACGAGCTGGTTGGTCACCCCGGCCATGGCCGAAACCACCACCGCCACCTCGTTGCCGGCGTCCACCTCGCGCTTGACGCGCTGGGCCACGGCCTTGATGCGCACGGTGTTGGCCACCGAGGTGCCGCCGAATTTCATCACGATGCGGGCCATTGTCGGTCCTCCCCTCGCAAACGTCTGACCGCCGGCGGCCGTTCGATGCTTGTGGCCGGGCGGCGGGCGGGTATACATACTCGCAACGCTTTTGCCTGGCAAGGGAAGGAGACGACCATATGGCCGCCGCCCGCCGCACCAAGAAGAAGGCCCCGGAAGTGCCGGGCACGGCCTCGGCCGATGAGGTCGCCCGCTTCACCGCCATGGCGGAGGAATGGTGGGACCCCCACGGCAAGTTCCGGCCCCTGCACGACCTCAATCCGCCGCGCGTCGACTTCATCCGCACCCACCTGGCCCGCCATTTCGGCAAGAGCCTGGGGGCCGGGCGGCCCTTCGAGGGACTGGCGGTGCTGGACGTGGGCTGCGGCGGCGGGTTGCTGTCCGAGCCCTTGTCCCGCCTGGGCGCGAAGGTGGTGGGCATCGACGCCGGGGAAGCCAACGTCCAGGTGGCCCGCATCCATGCCGAAGGCGAAGGCCTCGCCATCGACTACCGCCAGGGCCTGCCGGAGGAACTGGCGGTCGAGGGCAAGCTCTACGACGCGGTGCTGGTGATGGAGGTGGTGGAACACGTCCCCGACGTCGACGCCCTGCTGCAAGCCTGCGCCCGCTTGGTGCGGCCGGGTGGCGTCATGGTGCTGTCCACGGTCAACCGGACGCTGAAGGCCTTCGCCCTGGCCAAGGTGGCGGCGGAATACATCCTGCGCTGGCTGCCCGCCGGCACCCACGACTGGAACAAGTTCCTCCGGCCCTCCGAACTGGCCGCCGCCCTCGCCCGCCAGGGCCTGGATGTCATCGACCTCAAGGGCATGGGCTACAACCCCCTGGCCGGCGCCTGGTACCTGACGGCCGACCTGGACGTCAACTATCTGGTCCTGGCGACCAAGGGCTGAACCTTCGATCCCGGCAAGGCGAAGCGAAGCCCTGCGCGCCCGGCCGAGGCCGCAAGGCCCGTTCCATTTCCGCCACAATGGATTGTCTGCGTCCCGCCATGACCAGACAACATATGGTTTTGTCTTTAAAATCCAGGCGTTAGCTCGCATGTAGAGTCCTTATCGTATTTGACTCAATGATGCAGTTCATCTACAAGCGAAACAATCGCATCGGGGAAACCGATGTCAGCCGCCCCCGAAATTTCCGGAGGGGCTTGGCCGGGTCGCGGTTAGCAAACCGGCAAGGGCAGCGGCCAGGACGACCATGGCGGCCGACGTCCAGAGGCAGGCTTCCAGCCCCGCCATCTGGTAGGTCAATCCCGACAAGAAGGTTCCCCCCAGACGCCCGATGGCGTTCGCCATGTAGTAGAAGCCGACGTTGAGCGCCACCTTGTCGTGGTCCGAGTAGGCCACGATGAGATAGGAATGCACCGACGAGTTGATGGCGAAGACGATGCCGAAGACCAGCAGGCCGCCGATCAGGGCCGGCGCGGCGAAGGGCGTTCCCAGCCCCAGGGCGATGGCGGCGGGCAGCAGGGCCAGCACGAAGCCCCAGAAGCGCGCCGCCCTTGCGCCGCTTGCGGCGTCGCGGGTCTTGCCCAGCAGGCGCGGTGCCGCGGCCTGGACCATTCCGTAGCCGACGATCCAGGCGGCCATGAATCCGCCTACCTCATCGAATCTCCAGCCAAGTCGGTCGGCCAGGAAGATCGGCAGTCCGACCACGAACCAGACGTCGCGGGAAGCGAACAGGAAGACCCGCGCCGCCGACAGCAGGTTTATCTCCCGGCTCTTGGAAAAGACGTCGCGCCGGGAAACCTGCTTGGCCTTGCCCAGGTCGGCCCGTACCGTCATGACGGCCAGGCCCAGCACCACGACCAGCGCGGCCGCCATCGCCCAGAGGGATTCCCGGAAGCCCAGCCCCTCCAGCAGGATACCGCCCAGCAGGAAGCCCAAGCCCTTCAGCGCGTTCTTCGAGCCGGTGAGCAGGGCCACCCACTTGAACAGCAGGCCCTGGCCTTCCTTCTTTACCACCAGCTTGACCGCGCTCTTGGAACTCATCTTGGTGAGGTCCTTGGCGACGCCGCTCAAAGCCTGGGCCGCCATCACGTAGGCGACCGAAAACGCGAGCGCCCACTCCGGGTCGAGGGCGGACAGCATGAGCAGGGCGGCGACCTGGATCGCCAGTCCGGCGAACAGGGTGACGCGCAGCCCGAAGCGGGCGCCGATCCAGCCGCCCACCAGGTTGGTGACCACCCCCATGGCCTCGTAGAGCAGGAACAGGATGGAGAGGTCCAGCGGCGTGTAGCCCAGCCGGTGGAAATGCAGCAGCACCAGCATGCGCAGCGCGCCGTCGGTGAGCGTGAAGGCCCAGTAGGCGGCGGTGACGGCGGCGTAGTTGCGGATGTCGGCCATGGGGGCCCCTCTACATCGTGGCGGCCACCTTGCGGGCCAAGTCGATCATCCGGTTCACGTAGCCCCATTCGTTGTCGTACCAGGTGTAGATTTTCACCATGCGGCCATCCACCACCATGGTCGAGGGGCCATCGACGATGGAGGACCGGGGATCGTTGACGAAGTCGGTGGAGACCAGCGGGCGTTCCTCGAACCCGAGGATGCCTTTGAGCGGTCCCTCGGCCGCCGCCTTGAACAGGCCGTTGAGTTCCTCGGCCGAGGTGGGGCGCCCCACCTCGAACACGCAGTCGGTGAGGGAGGCGTTGAGCAGCGGCACCCGCACCGCATGGCCGTTCAGCTTCCCCTTGAGTTCCGGATAGATCAGGGTGATCGCGGTGGCCGAACCGGTGCTGGTCGGGATCAGGGCGTTGAGCGCCGAACGGGCGCGGCGCAGGTCCTTGTGGGGGGCATCCACCACCACCTGGGTATTGGTGACGTCGTGGATGGTGGTGATGGTGCCGCGCAGGATGCCCAGGGCTTCGTGCACCACCTTGACCACCGGGGCCAGGCAGTTGGTGGTGCAGGAGGCGGCGGTCAGAAGATGGTGGCGCGCCGGATCGTAGAGATGGTCATTGATGCCGAAGACGACGTTGAGCGCCTCCTCCTTGACCGGGGCGGCGACGATCACCTTGCGGGCGCCGTTGTCGAAGTGGGGCTTGAGGGTGGCGGGCGTGCGGAACTTTCCGGAACCCTCGATCACCAGATCGACGCCCAGGTCCGCCCAAGGGATGTCCTTGGGCGAGGCGTGTTCGCTGAAGCCGATTCGGCGGCCATCGACGACCAGGCTTCCGCCTTCGGCCCGGCAGGACCGGTCCCAGCGGCCGTGCACGGTGTCGAACTCGGTCAAGTGGGCGGCGCATTCCGGCCCGCCCTTGACCTCGTTGATATGGACGATCTCGATGCCGGGACGCTCCCAGGCGGCGCGTAGCGCCAAACGCCCCATGCGGCCGTAGCCGTTGATGCCGATGCGGACGGTCATGCGGAAGCTCTCCTCTCGTACCATGCCTTGGTGGAATTGACGACTTTCACCACCGACAGCATCACCGGCACCTCGACCAGCACGCCGACCACGGTGGCCAGCGCCGCTCCGGACTCGAAGCCGAACAGGCCGATGGCGGTGGCGACCGCCAGTTCGAAGAAGTTGCTGGCGCCGATCAGGGCCGACGGCCCGGCGACGCAATGGGCGACGCCCAGATGCCGGTTCAGCAGGTAGGCGAGGCCGGAGTTGAAATAGACCTGGATCAGGATCGGCACCGCCAGCAGCGCGATGACCAGGGGCTCGGCCAGAATGCGCTCCCCCTGGAAGCCGAACAGCAGCACCAGGGTGGCCAAAAGGGCGGCTGGGGAGAGGGGCTGCAAGATCGCCAGGATGCGGGCCAGTGCCGCCTCGCCATCCTGGGCCAGCAGCCGCGACCGCCAAACCTGGGCGATGGCGACCGGCACGACGATGAACAGGACCACGGAGATCAAGAGCGTTTCCCAGGGCACGACGATGGACGACAGGCCGAGCAGCAGCCCGACGATGGGCGCGAAGGCGAAGATCATGATGCTGTCGTTGAGCGCCACCTGGCTCAACGTGAAATGGGGCTCGCCGTCCGACAGGCTGCTCCAGACGAAGACCATGGCGGTGCACGGCGCCGCCGCCAGGATGATCAGCCCGCCGATGTAGGAATCGATCTGGTCGGCGGGCAGCAGCGGGGCGAAGAGGCCGCGAATGAACAGCCAGCCCAGCAGCGCCATGGAAAAGGGCTTTACCGCCCAATTGACGAACAGGGTGACGCCGATGCCGCGCCAGTGCTCCTTAACCTGGTGCAGGGCGCGGAAGTCGATCCGGAGCAGCATGGGGACGATCATCAGCCAGATCAGCACCGCCACCGGCAGGTTGACCCGTGCCACCTCCATCCGGCCAATGGCCTGGAAGGGCTGGGGCCAGACATGGCCGAGCCCGATGCCGGCGGCGATGCAGAGCGCCACCCAGAGGGTCAGGTAGCGCTCGAAATATCCAAGGGGCGCTCGGGCGGACATGAAATGGGCTTCCTTCGTCAAGTCTTACGGAATTCCGCGGCCGGATGCCCCCAAGATCGCCGGAATGGAAGATGTGAGGGCCCCCGCCAAGCCCGCACCAAGCCGGTGGCGACGAAATTATTTCTACATTTCTACATTTATCAAAAAATAGGTGTTCCGGCAATCATCGCGCATGGCCTATTTCGTCCAGCCGCTTCTGGAGGCTCAGGCGGTCCAGCGAGGCCACGGGCAGGCTGACGAAGATCGAAAGCCGGGTGTTCAACATGCGGTGGGTTTCGGCGAAGGCAAGGCCGACTTCCGCCGCGTTGCCTGTTGCGGCGACGGGATCGGGGACGCCCCAATGGGCGGTCATCGGCTGCCCCGGCCAGACGGGGCAGACCTCGTTGGCGGCCTTGTCGCAGACGGTGAAGACGAAATCGAGTTCGGGAGCCCCAGGGCGGGAGAATTCCTCCCAACTCTTGGACCGCAACTCGCCCACCGGATAGTTGAGGCGCTTCAGCAATTCCAGGGTCTGCGGATTGACCGTGCCCGCCGGTTGGCTGCCGGCACTGAAGGCGCGGAACTTGCCCACTCCCAAACGGTTGAGGATGCATTCCGCCATGATGCTGCGTGCCGAATTGCCAGTGCAGAGGAACAGGGTATTGAAGATGCGATCGGCCATCGGTTTCCTCCGGCTTCGACTGTTTTGGAAGCGTGGAACAATTTCTGTGTAGTCGCATATCGTGACAACGAGATGACCGTTCCGTGACATTCACCCTCAGGCGCCTCACTTCTTCTTCGGGCAGAGGCTGTCCAGGTAGCGGTAGCTCTGTTCGGTGTCGATGGCGCCGTTGGAGCGGTCGGCGTCCTCCTGCATCGCCTTGAAGCGCTGCGCCAAGCTGGCGGAAAGCTGCTTGATCGTGGCCTGGGATGCCGCGTTCCTTTCGGTCATCCAGACCGGCGCCTGGCTGCGGGCTAGTTGTTCCGCCAGCGCCTTGGCCAGGGGGGCGTGCTTGTCGAAGGACTGCCGGTAGAGCTGCACATGCTGCATCTCGTGAGTCAGGGTTACCTTGTATTCGCACCCGTTGCGCGGGTTCTCCTTGGCGACGAAGATGGTCAGGTCCTTGAACTCCAAAGTGACGTCGACCTTGCTGAGGTAGGCGCAGAAACCGTTGCCGTCGGGCCTGACCAGGGCTTCGCCGGTCACCTTGTAGGCGTAGCTGCCCTTGGTCAAGCCGTTGATAACCCGGCCGGGCGTGGCCTTGCGGGTGGTGAAGCGGGCCAGGTCGGCGCGGCTGTAGGCATCGTAGAAAACCGGCTGGGCGGGGAAGCTGCTCTTGAAGGCGACCGTCGGAGGCGCCGCGGCCGGGCCGCAGGCGGCTTGGGCCGTGACGGGGGCCAGGATCGCGGCGAGCAGAGGGAAAAGAATTCTCATCGTCTCACCAGATCGCGCAACGGCGGCCGAGCGCCTGATAGCTCTCGGGCGTATCGATCCCCGCATGGGCGAGGGTCATTTCGGTTTCCATGATTTTCAGGGTCGGGGCCAAGGCGGCGAGCAGGCGGTCGACCGCTGCCTGGACGGCCTCGTCGGGTTGGGCCGTTCGTATCGGCGGCAGGCCGCGCGCCTCCTCTTCCAGGCGCGCGCGCAAGGCCGGAAGATGGTGCAGGAAGGTTTGGCGGGCGATGGCCGCGTGCTCCATCTCGTGCTCCCGGATGGCGGCGAAGGGACAGGTGCCGGGGCGGTGCTCACGCGCCACATGGACCGTCAGGTCGCGCACGTCCAGCCGGCCGTTCGCCCCCGTTACCTGGACGCAACGGCTGCCGTCGGGCAGGCCGAGGGTCTGGACCCGGACAGCCACCAGGGTCTCGTAAGCGACCGTGGTCAGGCCGCCGGCCCGCCAGCCCTGGCCCATGCCGTGGCTGGTGCGGGATTCGATCTCGGCTCGGCTCAGGCGATGGTCGAACGCCGGCTGGACGGGGATGTTGGCTTCGAACTCGACGTGCGGCGGGCCGGGCAGGAAAGGAGGACAGTACCCAGTCCCCGCCGCCCCGGCGGGGGGCGCCACGGCAACTGCCAACAGGAACGTCGCGAACAGCCGCTTCATCGTGGTCCGATCATAGCGCATGTGCTAGGGAAGGAGCCATGATTCGCATCGCCACATGGAACGTCAATTCGGTAAGGGCCCGCCTGCCCATCCTGCTGGACTGGCTGCGGGAGGCCGCGCCGGATGTGCTCCTGCTGCAGGAGATCAAGTGCGAAGCCGACGGCTTCCCTTTCCTGGAGATGGAATCCCTGGGCTTTCGGGCAGCGGTGGCGGGGCAGAGGACCTACAATGGCGTCGCCGTCTTGTCGCGCCATCCCTTGCGGGTTCTGCGCGATCGCCTGCCGGGTGACGAGACCGACGAACAGGCCCGCTACCTGGAAGTGGAGACGAGTGGCCTGCGGGTGGCCTCGCTCTATGTTCCCAACGGCAACCCGGTGGGCACCGACAAGTTCGCCTACAAGCTGGGTTGGCTGGAGCGGCTGAAAGTCCATGTGGCCGGTCTGCTGGAGGAGGAGGTGCCGTTGGTGTTGGGCGCCGACTGGAACGTGGCGCCTGAAGACCGGGATGTCCATGATCCCATCGTTTGGGCCAACGACGCGCTCTGCCGGCAGGAAAGCCGGGCGGCCTACCGCCGGCTTTTGCACCTGGGACTGATCGACGCCTTCCGCGTCCTGCATCCGGAGGCGGGGCGGCATAGCTGGTGGGACTACCGGGCCGGGGCATTCGCTCGCGACGAGGGGCTGCGCATCGATCACCTTCTGTTGTCCCCGCAGGCCGCCGACCGTCTGGAAACCGCGGGAATCGACCGCAGGCCACGGGCTCTCGAGAAGGCTTCGGACCATACGCCGGTCTGGTGCGTGCTGCGCGACGAGAGCAATTCCGGCCTTTGACGGCATTGCTCATCGCTCCGCCCGGAGGGCCTGGATCGGCTCTAGGCTCCCTGGCAGGCGCACCTGAGGGCCGCTTGCAGGTCATGGGAGACCGTGTGCCGGTAAAGGTCGTCCTCGATGTCGAACAGGGCCTTCAGGGACCGCTGGCCCGTGGTGGCCGCCAGCTCGTCCCGGATGGCCCGGGCTTTGGCGAGGAGGGAGCGGTGGACTTCCCGATGTTCCTCGATCCGGAAGCTGTCGACGTCGGCCAGGAGATCTTCCTCGCGTCCGAAATGCCGGGCGATGGCCTCGACGATCTGATCGTAGAGGGCCAGGATACCCGCCTGGGGCGATTCGACGAAAATCGCCTTTTCCACCCCCCGAAAGAGATGGTCCAACTGCGCGTGATCGTCGTCCACTTCGGGAATACCCGTCAAGACGGGGCTTCGGGAATATAGATCGCCACCCCTCATGGGCCGTTCCTCCAGTCCTCGCGTCGCCGCCAACGATACACATCGAAGGGCGAAGAATCCAGTTTCCGATGACTCGCGAGGCGAGAAAGGGAACCGGTCGTGTCGACCGTCACGGAACGGCGGAGCGGGGTGTGTCAGGATGAGCTTGGATCAAGGGCCCCGTTTCCCGAGCAGCTCCGAAAGGCCCACGGCCCGGATCCGACCGGCCCCGCAAGGGGCCGGTCTCATGTTTGGCCGTTCCCCCAAACCGAAATTCTTATAAATGAGATTAAATTTTTGATAGTAATTGCGTGCAAATTCAACGAAATCTGACACGCATGGTTTTCAATGCCGTCGAAATGGCATAACATCCCATGCGCCGTTCGGGTTCTTCAAAAAAATGAGGGAAGGGGAAACTGTGGCGGGCTCAATCTTATCGACCGTCCTGCATCGTCGGGGCGAAGGGTGGCTGTTGGCTTTCGTAATCGCTTGTTGGCCGGTGGCGGCACAGGCGGAAACGGTGAGGATCGGGGCGACCGGCGCGGCCTTGGGCGCGCTGGACTGGCTTGCCGTTGCCTTTCGGGAAGACCAGGGGACCCATGCGATCGAGGTCGTGCGCCCTTCCGTGGGCAGCACGGGCGCCATCCTCGGGGTGATCCGCGGCGAAATCGGGTTGGGCATCAGTTCCCGCCCCTTGAAGGAGGCGGAAAAGGCCCAGGGTGCGGTCCAGCGGGAATTGGGCCGCAGCCCCTTCGTCCTGGCGACGGCCCGCGAGACGCCATCGGGTCTGACGCTTGGGCAGTTGGCGGATTTCTACGCGGGCCGGGCCACGGTTTGGCCAGGGGGCGGCCGGGTACGGGTCATCCTGCGCCCGGCGAACGATTCGGACACCGGTCAGTTGAAGACCCTGTCTCCGGCCATGACGGCGGCGGTCGAATCCGCGTTCGAACGGCCCGGCATGGCCATCGCCGCCACCGACCAGGAAGCCGCCGACCTGATAGCACGCGTTCCCGGCGCCTTGGGCCCGACCACGCTCGCGATCATCCGCGGCGAGAACAGGCCGCTGCGGGCCCTGGCGCTCGAGGGAGTGGCGCCCAGCTTGCGGGCGGCGATGGACGGCAGCTATCCCTACGTCAAGACTTTCCATCTGATTCTGCCGGCGCGTCCCGGTCAGGCGGCAGTCGCCTTCGTCGATTTCCTGAAGTCGGGGCTGGGGCGACAGGTGCTCCGGGACGCCGGTTTCTGGGTCACCTTGAAGGAAGGGGAGTAGGGCCATGGATGCACGCCATGCCTTGGAGGTCTCCCTTGCCTGGGCGACCGGCATCCTGGCGGTTCTGATGGCCGCCGGCATGCCCGCCGCCTACTTTCTTTCCGGCTATCAACATGATCTCGGGCAATTCGAGGCCCAGTCCGACGGCGTCGTGCGCGCGGTCAACGCCAAGATCGCCGAGGTGCCCGATACCTGGCGCCTCGAAGAGGCGCGATTCGCAGCCCTGCTGCAGTCGGTGCATGCCGAATGGGAAAGTGCCGAGGGAGAGATGCATTTCCTCCGACTCCTGGATGGAGGCGGAGTGACAGTCGCCTCGGCGGGAAGGGATCTGCCCTGGCCGGCGGTTGGATTCGTCCGCCCGGTACATGACTTCGGCGTCGAGGTGGGGCGGCTGGAGGTCGCGCAGTCCTTCCGCCAGTTGTCCATCCGCACGGCGAAGGTGGCGGTGGTGGGGTTGATCCTGGGATTGATAGTATTCTTTCCCTTGCGGCTGATTCCGCTCCGAGTCTTGGGCCGGACCGCCGCCGCCCTGGCGCGGGAACGTGCCCGCGCCGAAGTCATCCTGAACTGCGTCGGCGAAGGCGTGGTGGTCATCGACCGGAACGAAATCATCGGCTATCTCAATCCGGCCGGCGCCCGGCTTCTGCAATGGGACCGGACGGAGGCCCTCGGTCTGCCCCTGGAGCGGGTCTTCCACCTCAAGGAAGGCGCCTGCAAGAACGGTGGCCGGGTGCGCGACGCCACCATGCTGCGCCCCGACGGCTCGGAACTGGCCGTCGAATACGTGGTGGCGGACGTCATGGAAGACGAAAAGGCCACCGGGCAGGTGGTCGCCGTCCGCGACGTGAGCGAGCGGGCCAAGGCGGCCCACGCCCTGGCTTGCAAAGCTGCGGAATTGGAACGGTCCAATGCCGAGTTGCAGCGCTTCGCCTACATTGCCTCGCACGACCTGCAGGAACCTTTACGTACCGTCACGTTCTACACGCAGATCCTGAAGAAGCGGTACGCCCCGCAGTTGGGGACGGAAGGGATCGAATTCGTCGACTTCGCCACCGATGGCGCGCGCCGCATGTCGATGCTGATCAAGGATCTGCTGGAAGTTTCGCGGGTACAGGCCCAGGCGGAAGTGCGCCAGCCGACCGTCGCCGAGGATGTCCTCGCCACGGTGATGGAGTCCATGGCCCGGCTGATCGTGGAGAACCTGGCCGTCGTCACCCACGCGCCCTTGCCGACGGTGATGGCGAACGACAAGCAGCTTTTCCGCCTGTTCCAGAACCTGATCGGCAACGGCATCAAGTTCCGTGGCGAACGCCCCCCCGAAGTCCATGTGGCCGCGCGGCGGGATGGCGACTTCTGGATCTTCTCCGTGAGGGACAACGGCATCGGCATCGCGCCCGAATATTTCGACCGCATCTTCGTCATCTTCCAGCGCCTGCATACCCGCGACGAATACGACGGGACCGGCATCGGGCTGGCGGTCTGCAAGCGGATCGTCGAGGCCCATGGCGGCCGCATTTGGGTCGAGTCGGAGCGGGGAAAGGGCAGCACCTTCTTTTTCTCCCTGCCGGCGGCCCTCGATTCCGCCCGGCCGGCGAGCGAAGTCCGCGAGTCTCTTCCGGCCTGACGATCGAGAGAGACCTCGCGCGCATGTGATATTAAATCGCAGTCGCACTGAGGTAGACTGGGCCCGTGCATGACGACCAAGGAGTCTTCCGCTTCCGTGGGCGGCGAACATGGATCGCGACAAGGTTGGGAAGTTCGGCGGACCGGGAGCGCGGCGGTTCGTCGACGATGGCCCCCGACACCCGGCGGCGGTTCCGAGAGGAGCCGCCGCCGCGGTTTTTCCGAGCCGGCATCCGTGCTGGAGCCGATCCGGGAATGACGGAATCGGCTCTTGTCATTGCCCTTGGCCGCCCGCCCTCCGGGCGGCGCGATGAGCAATTCCGTCAAGGCCGGAATTGCTCTAGGGTGGCGCTGGAAAAATCATCGGGGAGACCGGAACCATGTCCTACCACTTCACCACCACGCTGGAGGGCGTCCCTTTCGACCAGGCCATCGAGAAGGTGACGGCGGCTCTGAAAGAAAAGGGGTTCGGCGTGTTGACGACCATCGACGTCAAGAAAACCATGAAGGAAAAGATCGACGTCGACTTTCGGCCCTATGTCATCCTGGGTGCCTGCAACCCGCGTTTCGCCCATCAGGCACTCAGTCGCGAAGACAAGATCGGCACCATGATGCCCTGCAATGTCATCCTCCAGGACAAGGACGGGGTCGTCGAGGTTTCGGCGGTCAATCCGATCGCGTCCATGGCGGCGGTACAGAATGCCGAACTGGGCGCGGTGGCCGGCGAGGTGAGCGATCTGCTCAAGCAGGTGATCGAAGGCCTTCGGTGACCGAAGAAGGCGCTTGGCAGGCGAGGGCCTGTCGACTAGCCTCGCTTGGCGTCGCACAAGGGGGATGGGCCGCGATAACAAGAACAAAGGCTCAATTGAACGTCACGTTCGGAGGGACGACGTCATGACCGACATGGTCGACAAGTGCAGCGACCCCCTATACCGCCTGTCCATCTACGAATCGGGCCACGCGCTCATGGCCTGGGCCCTGGGACAGCGCATCATTCACATCCGCATGCTCCCTAGACCCTGCGAGACGGTGACCGAGAAGGCCTTTCTCGGCAACAACTGGGGATCTTTCTGCGAGATCCTGGAAATGCGGGTGATGGAGCTGTTCGGCGGCCAGATCGCCGAGGAAATCGTTTGCGGTGCCACCGCCTGCTGCACGGGCGACATCCCGCGCATCGACGAGATCACCCGCATCCTGGGCGGCATCTACGAGGAGGAAGACCACGAAGACATCTTCTTCCGCCTGGAATCCCGCACCCAGGACGTCTTCGCCGACGAACGCTATCGCCAAGCGATCCTACCCCTGGCCGATCTGCTCTATGCCCGGGAAAGCGCCGGAGACCTGGAAATCGAGGGCCGTGCGGTCGAGGACGTGATCGCCCGCTTCATTCCCAAGGTCAAATCCCAATCCAAGGGTCCGCTCGCCTTCCTCAACCGCCTCAAGGAGGCGGTGACGGGGTGATCGGCTATGACCTTGGGATGATCCCTTTCATCGTAGCTTGGCGTCGTGAAAGCGAAGACGCCAAATTCCGGGGAATGGCCCTGGTTGTACTCCAGGTTCCCGATGGCTCGGTCGGCATCGGAGGCCATCGGACTTTCAGGCGATGGTGCCGAGCAGGTCGGCCGCCCGGTGGGCGATCAGCAATTCCATGAGGCGGGAGGCCTCGCCGCGTTGGCGCTTCGCCTGTTCGGCCCGCAAGGTCGCCAGCGCCGTTCTCGCCGCCGGTCCGAACTGCTCGACCAGATAGCTCTCGGGTATTCTCGGCGACGCGTTCGCCGCGCCGTTGGGGCCTTCCATCTCGGGGCCCAGGAACGGGGGCACGTAGAAAACGTTGGGACGGGTGCCGAAATCGGGCCGCAGGGGCAAGGCGACCTTCCAGCTGAAGACCAGTTGATGGACCGACGACAGCGCATCGCCGAGCCGGCCGACATGGATGGCCCGGCCGCTGCACTGCGCGGCGCAGGCCGGTGCCCGGCCTCGCTCCAGCAACGGGAAGCAGCCTAAGCACTTGCCCGCCACCCGCGTCAGGGGGTTCAGGAAGACCTTGCCGTAGGGACAGGCCGCCACGCAGCGTCCATCGCCGTCGCAACGGTCGGGATCGATTACCACCAAGCCGTCTTCCGGCCGCTTGGAGATGGCGTCCCGGGGGCAGGCCTCGGCGCAGGCGGGGCGGGTGCAATGGTTGCACATGCGCGGAAGGTAGAAGAAGTAGGAATTCGGATAGTCCCCCCGCCCCTGATCCTCGTCCCAGTTGGCCGACCACTCGCCGAGGGGCTGGGGGCGGATACGCTGGCGTTGGCCTTCGAACAAGCGGGCCTGGTAGTCGAACTGATAGGCCACGCCGTAGTCTTCGACTGCCGGGGCATGGCCACGGACAGGAAGTCCGTCGCGGAAACCGCCGCCCCGCTCGGCCCATCGGCGGGGATAGCCTTCGCCGGGCGCCGTCTCGACGTTGCACCAGTACATGAGGTCCTGGCCCCGGTCGCTGGTCCAGAGGCGCTTGCAGGCCATGGTGCAAGCCTGGCAGCCCAAACATTTGTTGAGGTCGACGACAAAGGCGATCTGGCGGGAGACGGGAGTCATGTCGGCCGTCCTATGCGGGGATCGGGCCGGTGTAGCGGCGAATCTCGACGCGGACGTCGCGTTGGTTGCCGCTGGGACCGTAATAATTGGGGCGAAACACCAAGTGCCCGTAATCGCCGACCAACTGGGTCGGATTGAGACGCACCGGACAGACGCTCTGCGATCCCCCTTCGATCAAATCCATGTACATCTCCGGAGCATGCACCATGGTCACCCGTCCCGCCGGTTCGCCCGACCGCGTTTTGATCCGGCAGACGATGCGGCCATGGTCGTTATGAATCTCAGCCCAGTCGTTGTCGGACAGACCCCGCCTGGCCGCGTCCTGGGGCGAAACGATCGCCACCGGACCGCCCCGGCCCAGGCGCAGCATCTGCGGGTTGTCGCGGAAGGTCGAGTGTACCGACAGGCGCCCGTGAGGCGTGTTGAAACGCAGGGGATAGGGGTCGGCCTCCAGAGGCGGCCGGTAGACCGGAAGCTCCAGCCCGGCTTCCAGAAAGACGGGGTGATCCAGGTAGAATTGTTGCCGCCCCGTCAAGGTCGGCCACGGCTTCTTGTGACGGGTGAAGTACTGGAAGGGAACGTAGGGCTCCTGCCCATTGACCGGCGACGTGAAAGCCCCGGGCAGGCGTTGCGGGCGGCTCGAACAGACATCCGCCAGGGGCCGGGGGGCGACGCCCTCGGCTCGACTGGCGTGATCGAGAAGAAACTGGGCAGCCTGACCGCAGGCGGCAAGGCGCCCGCCGTCGGTGAACGATTCCTCCAGGCGGCCTAGATCCCGATTCCAATCGAACTCGTCGTCAAGCAGACGTTCCACGCCATGCCGTCGCGCCACCTCGCTTACCTTGGCGGACAGAAGGCGGAAGATGTCCCATTCGCTCTTGGCCTCCCATAGAGGCGCGATTGCCGGCTCGGAAGCGATCAGGAAGCCATGCTCCTCGGTCATGTTGAGATCGGTCTTTTCGTACCAGTGGGCGGCCGGAAGGACCACATCCGAGTACAGAGCGGTGGTATCCATGCGGATGTTGATGTCGACCACCAAGTCCAGTTTGGGCCAGAGGTTCTTGAGAACGTATTGCTGGCCCTTGGCTTGGTTGAGGAAATTGCCGCGATAGACGATGAAGACCCGAGGCCGCCGACCCTTCCTCGGATAGAGCGGCATTTGTCCGGTGGCCAAACTTTGCCGCAAATGCTGCTCCGGGTCGCGGCCGATACGGGCCAAGCCGTCCCGGACCTCGCCATGGACATAGGTCCAAATCGTCGTCTGGCAGAACCGCTGACGATCCCGGCCGGTGGGAAAGGCGAGTTCGTTCAATCCCGTCAGCAGGACGGACTTCCATTGTCCGGTGTAGTGATTGACGCCGCCGCCCGGAACTCCGACGCTGCCGGTCAAGGCCGCGAGGAAATGCAGCGTCCGCAAGAGGACATCGCCATGAAACCAGTGGGCCACGCCAGCACCGGTGACGATCATGGCTGGCCGGGTGGTGGCGTAGTCGCGAGCCAGCCGGACGATGGTGGCGGCCGGGACGCCGCAGAGGCGCTCCGCCTTTTCCGGCGTGTATGAGGACATCAACTGGACCTTGTAGCGATCGAAGACCGGCCGGACCTCGATTTTCCGGCCGTCCTTGAGCGTTACCCGGAAGCGTCCCTCAAGTGCCGGGTCGATATCCCCGAGGGCGAGGGTCCCGTCTGGGAAACCCCGGGTGTCGCGCCCCAGGAAGGGACTTCCGGCCGAAGGCGGCGCCGGATCGGCCCACGATCCCTTCATGACCGCCAAGGCGTCCGTGCGCCGGTCCCAGGCGTAGAAGCGTCCGGGCGCGCCACCGTCGACCATGTCGGCCTCACGCAGGAATGTGCGCGTATCCTCGCGCACCAGGAACGGCATGTCCGTCTGCTCCCGCAGGGAGGCGGCGTCGTACAGGTTGTCGCGGAGAATGACTTGGGCCATGCCCAGGGCCAGGGCTACGTCGGTGCCTGGATGGGGATGAAGCCAGAGATGCGACTTGCTGGACGTTCCATTGTAGTCCGGCGTAATCGTCACCACGCGGGTCCCGTTGAGAGCGGCCTCGGTCATGAAATGGGCATCGGGAATCCGGGTTTCGACCGGGTTCGATCCCCAAAAGACGAGCATCCGGGCATTGTACCAGTCGGCGGTCTCCGCGGTGTCGCATTGCACGCCCAGGGTTTGGGTCTGGCCCGTCGGATGGTCGCCGTACCAGTCGAAATAGGTGTGGGCGTGGGCGCCGATCAGGTGAGCGAACCGATGGCCGGCGGCGAAGGCGACCGGCGCTACCGCGGGACCTGGGCAGAAGACGCTCGTCGTGTCGGGGCCGTGGTGAACCATGGCTTGGACGGTTTTCTCGGCGATCAATTCCAGCGCCTCGTCCCAACTGGCCCGGCGCCACTTGCCCTGGCCCCGCTCGCCTACCCGGATCAGCGGATATTTCAGGCGCTGGGGGCCATAGAGGTAGTCGACGCCGCAAGGTCCCTTGGCGCAGCCTCGCGGATTCATGTCGGGCAATCCCGGAAAAGCCGGCAGGTCCGCGGATTGCTCGGAACGCACCACCACGCCGTCCTTGACGTAGACGAAATGGGGGCAAGCCCCCGTGCAGTTCACCAAGTGGGCAACGCGGGCACGCCGGTCGAAACCGAAGCGGTCCCGCAATTGCTGCTGCCAGCCGGGATAGTCCGTCCCGCCCGGGTTGCGGACGGCGGCCAGGGTACGCAGAGAGAGACCACCGGCGCCCGCTGCCGCCAGCGTTGCCGCTCCGGCCGCCTGGAGGAACCGTCGTCGCGAAACTTCGTCCATCAATTTTCCGTCCAAGATTAAACGTATCGTTCAATCGTCCTGTAGAGTTGTTGAACGAAACGTTCAGTGAAACGGTTCCGGAGAGGCCTTCTGCTTCCGGGGCGGCGGGGCCAAGTCGAACTCGCGGATTCGCCGCTCCAGGCGTGGGCGTGAGATCCCGAGAATCTCGCAAGTCCGCCCCTTGTGCCAACCGGTTTGGGCCAGAACCATCTCGATGTGCTCGCGCTCGAGTTGGCGAAGAGACTGAAGATGCCTTTCCCCCCCGGATTCGGCGATGCCATGAGTTCCTTGCGACACGGTCCGGTGGACTTCGGCGGGCAGGGAGCTTTCCGTCAGGACGTCACCGTGCTCCATGATCACGGCCTTCATCAGGACGTTCTCGAGTTCGCGGACGTTGCCCGGCCAATCGTAGGCGGCGAGGCGCACCATTGCTTCCGCCGAAACCCGCCGGATGTTCCGCCGGAGGTCGCGATTAATCTTGCGCAGCAGGCATTCCACCAGGGGAGCCAAGTCGCCGCGTCGGGCGCGCAACGGCGGTAGATCGATGGTGGCGACGTTCAGCCGATAGAACAGGTCCTCGCGGAATGCTCCTTCGGCAACCCGTTCCTGAAGATGGACGTTCGTGGCAGCAATGAACCGGGCATTACTTCGTTTCACGACGCGGCTGCCGACCGGCGAATACTCCCGCTCTTCGAGAATACGCAACAACTTCCCTTGCAGCCTCGGTGAGAGCTCGGCAATTTCATCCAGGAAAAGCGTCCCTTCTCCCACCTGCTCGACCTTGCCCTTGTGCGCACTGACGGCTCCGGTGAACGCACCGCGTTCGTGTCCGAACATCTCGCTTTCCAACAGGGTTTCGACCAGGGCCGCGCAGTTGATGGCGACGAAGGGATTTTGGCGCTCCGCGCTGGCCTCGTGGATGGCGCGGGCCACCAGTTCCTTACCGGTCCCGGACTCGCCGAGAACGAGAACGGTCACACGACTCTGGGCGACCAGAGCTATGCGCTTGAACACCTCCTTCATGGCGAAGGACGCCCCGATCATCTGGAACCGTCCGCCATTGGGAATGCCCAGGACGAGGTCGGAGCCCGAACCGAGGCAGTCCCGGGCGAGCACGCGTTCGAGCGCAGCGTCCAGTTCGTCCAAGTCGATGGGCTTGGGAACGTAGTCGACCGCGCCTCCCTGCATGGCCGCCACGGTGGTATCCAAATCGTGGAAGGCGGTCATCATGATCACCGGCAAGGTCGGCCGGTGCTCCTTGATGTCGTGCAACAGCATCAGCCCGTCGCGGCCGGGAAGCCGAATGTCCGAGATGACCGCGTCCACCTTTGCGCCGACCGCCAGGGGAAGCCCGTCCTCCGCCGAATGGGCGAAGGAAACGGCGAAGCCCTGGCGCTTCAGGTGGAAGTCCAGCGTCCGGCAGATGGCGACGTCGTCATCGATGATCAGGATATGTGTCAACACCGTCGCCGCTACGGCAGCGGCCTCCCTAGAAGATGGACATCCGGATCGACGGCATACTGGAACAATTCTTGCTCTGCCCGTCTCATGGCGTCAAGGCCAATCCCCGACGACGGACTGCCGTCGCACTTGGCGGAAAACAATGCAATAATCCAGCCAAGCGAGGCGGTTGGGAATGGGGGAGACGAAACCGCGAGGGGCAGGCACGGGTGAGCATCGCCAAGAAAATTTTCGCCTTTTCCTTTCTCGCCGCAAGCCTGGCGGTGGCGATCATCGTCGTGACGACGTTGGGGATGGGAACCGAGGCCCTCCGTGACTTGGAACGGCGACGTCTGGCCGAAAGCGTCGCCCGCGGCGCGCAAGTCCTGCAAGGCCGTATGGACATGCTGCGCGATGATGTTGCGCTTCTGGCCAACCAGGATTCGGTCCAGCGCTGGGCCGATCCGAAGGCCGACGTCTACGGCACCAGCCAGGAGTCGGAAGAGGCTGTGGCGGTATTTCGCCAGTTCCGCATGATCATGGAAAAGCGGCCGTCCTTCCAAGAGGTGGCTTTGCTTCAGGAGGGAGATCCGCGAAGCCGGGTTCTCCGCGTGCGGCGCGAGGGAGCGGCACTGGTCGAAGACGCCCAAAACAATCCGAATTTCGAGAAGGCATATCCGTCCTTTGGCGATGTGCTGCCGCTATGGCCGGGCAATGTGCACGTTTCCACGGTCCAGCGGTTCAATGGAACACGGCAGGCCGATGTCCCGGCCGTGCAGATCGTCCAGGCGGGAACCCGGTTGCCCGAACGGGCGATGCGCTCGGTCTTGCTGGTTACCGTCGATCTCGACGTCTTCCTTTCCGGCATCGCCGGTCTCGGTGACATACGGTTCTTCGTGACCGACGGCACTGGGCGCTACTTGACTTTTTCCGAGGCGCGGCCGGCGGGAACGAAGTCGGAAAGCCTTCCCGACGAATACGGCCTTGGGAAAAGCTGGACCGGATGGTTGGCGCAACACGATCCTCGTTTTCATTGGGAGTTTTCCGATATTCACGTCGGGTTGGCGCTTCAGCGAGTGGTGGCGGGCGACCCGATGAGTCCAAACGGCCTCCGTCACTTGGTGGTCGGAGCGCTCGGGTCGCTGGCCGACATCGAGACGGAGGTGATGACTTTCCGCAGCCAGCTTTTCGGGCTGAGCTTGGGCGTCGGTGCACTCCTGGCATTG
Source organism: Magnetospirillum sp. WYHS-4 (assembly GCA_039908345.1). Taxonomy (NCBI): domain Bacteria; kingdom Pseudomonadati; phylum Pseudomonadota; class Alphaproteobacteria; order Rhodospirillales; family Rhodospirillaceae; genus Magnetospirillum; species Magnetospirillum sp. WYHS-4. The sequence continues at coordinate 9,007 of JAMOBD010000005.1, read as the reverse complement.
ACGCTGGCTCTGGCGACCGCCTTTCTGACACGCCCCGTGGCGGCTTTGACGCGGGTGGCCGCCCGGATCGCCGAGGGCCAGCGCGATGTAACCTTTCCGCAGTTGCCCGGCGACGAGATTGGCCGGCTGGCGGAAGTCATGCATCGCATGCTGGATGCACTTCGTGTCTCAGCGAAGAACGAGGAACATGCGGCACTCGGGCGCATGGCCACCATGATCGCGCACGATGTCCGCAACGCTCTTTCCTCGGTCAAGATGAACCTCCAGATGCTCGACGAAGGGGGGAGGGAAATCGATGGCCGGGAAAACTGCGAAATCGCCCTGAACCAGGTCGCCTACATGGAGAGCGTGCTGGACGACATGCTGGCCTTCGCCCAACCCGACGAATTGCATCTCGACTGGATGGATGTGGGTGACGCCATCAAGACCGCCACGGTTTCGATGTCGCCCGAAATCGCCCGGAAATCGATTCGTCTCGTCAACGGCGATGGCATACCCGCCGCCAAGCTGCCCACTCTCCTTGGGGATCGCACCAAGCTGATACGCGCGCTCCAGAACCTGATCGGCAACGCCATCCAGGCCTCGCCGGAAGGGGGGACCCTTTCGGTAAAAGCCCATTCCACCCTCTACGACTCCACGCCCGCCGTGGAAATCCTCGTGGCGGATAACGGCGAAGGCTTGGCCCCCGACATCGTGGATCGCATCTTCGAGCCCTTCTTCACCACACGCTCCAAGGGGACGGGGCTAGGGCTCGCGATCGTCCAGCGCATCGTCCGGGCCCACGGAGGCCAAGTGGCCCTGGCTCCCGGAAGAGGGGGGGGGACCGAGGCTCGCCTGGTGCTGCCGCTCACGCCCCCGGACTGGAAAGCCTGAGGCCCGTGCCTCTGAATGATCCGTTCAATTTTCGAGACGATTTGAACGGGACGATGAAGCGGCAGCTTCCTCTCGCCATTTCCGGATCGCCCGAAGACCATAGGATTCGTGTGGCTTTTGGCGGGAATCGGGTCCCGCCTCTGCCTTGGCATGCTCGTTGCGCTTCTTGTCCCGGAATTCCAAGGGCTGCTTCCGGCCGAAGCGGGAAGGGCCGTCGTGGGATGTCATCGCGGAACAGGAGGACGGGCATGGATAGGTCGTCGCGGCGCCAATTCCTGAGGACGGCGGGCGCCACCTCGTTGGGGCTCGCGGTCAGCAGCTCGTTCGCACTGCGAACGCTGGCGCAGACCAAGGATCCGATGATGCAGCACGATTACAAGGGGTGGGAGAATTTCCACCGGGCCCAATGGTCATGGGAACGGAAGACTCGAGGGGCCCACCTGATCAACTGTACCGGCGCCTGTCCCCATTACGTCTATTCGAAGGACGGCGTCATCCTGCGCGAGGAGCAGTCGAAGGACATGCCGGCGCTCAACGGCGTTCCGGAATACAATCCGCGCGGCTGCAACAAGGGAGAATGCGCCATCGACTACGTCTATGGCCCCCACCGGATCAAGTATCCCCTGATCCGGGTCGGCGAGCGGGGCCAAGGCAAATGGCGCCGTGCTTCCTGGGACGAAGCCCTGGAGATGATCGCCGACAAGATCGTCGACACCATCAAGGACGAGGCGCCGGATTGCATCAGCGTCTTTACGCCGGTTCCGGCGGTGGCTCCGGTATCCTTCGCCGCGGGGCATCGTTTCGCCCATCTGATCGGGGCCCACACCCACACCTTCTTCGACTGGTACGGCGACCATCCCACCGGCCAGACCCAGACCACGGGGACTCAAGGCGATTCCTGCGAATGTGCCGACTGGTACAACGCCAAGTACATCATCCTTTGGGGCGCCAACCCGACCCAGACCCGGATTCCGGATGCCCACTTCATTACCGAGGCGGCGCTCAACGGCTCCAAGGTCGTCTGTGTCACGCCCGACTACAACTCGTCGGCCGCCAAGGCCGACCTCTGGGTCCATCCCAAGCCGGGCACCGATGGCGCTCTGGCGCTGGCGCTGGCGAATGTAATCATCAAGGAGAAGCTGTTCGACGCGCACAACCTGAAGGAACAGACCGACCTGCCGTTCCTGGTGCGCTCCGACAACAAGCTGTTCCTACGAGAATCCGACATGGTCGCCAACGGCTCTTCGGCCAAGTTCTACGCCTGGGACGTCAAGACCAAGAATCCGGTGGCAATGAAGGGCTGTTGGGGCGAGGAGCCGGAAACCAAGCCTCCCGTGCAGCCTGCCTTCCTCGGCCGCAACACGCTGACCTTCCCCAAAGGCTACCTTGAACTGGGCGATATCGACCCGGCCCTGGAAGGCACCTTCAAGGTTACCCTGAAGAATGGGCAGGTCGTCGAGGTCAAGCCGGTCTTCGAACTCTACAAGTCGATCATTCTGCGTGACAACACACCGGAAAAGGCGGCCGCCATCACCGGCGTGCCGGCAGCGGTCATCACCAAGCTGGCGCACGAGTTCGCCAGCGCCAAGCCGGCGATGATCATCTCCGGTGCCGGCACCAACCACTGGTACTACAGCGACGTCCTGCTGCGCATCTTCCATCTGCTGATGGCGCTCACCGCCAACGAAGGGCGCAATGGCGGCGGCGTGCAGCATTATATCGGCCAGTGGAAGCCGGTCATGTTGCCCGGTATCGCGGCGGTTTCCTTCCCGCAGTCCCCTGCCAAGCACCGCTTCTGCCAGACCACCATCTGGACCTACGTGCACGGCGAGGTCTACGACGGCATGGAGAACGTCGGCATCGATACCGCCAAGTTCCTCAAGGAAAGTCTGGCGACCGGCCAGATGCCCATCTATCCCCGTGACGGCCGCGACCCCAAGGTGTTCATCGTCTATCGCGGCAACTACCTCAATCAGGCCAAGGGGCAGAAGTACGTGCTCCGCAACATGTGGCCGAAGATGGAGTTGATCGTCGACATCAACTTCCGCATGGACTCGACGGCGCTCTATTCCGATGTCGTCCTGCCGGCCGCCCACTGGTACGAAAAGACCGACCTCAACATCACCATGGAGCATACCTTCGTCAACATGACGGAGCCGGCCATCCCGCCCCTGTGGGAGTCCAGGACCGACTGGGAAATCTTCAAGATGCTGGCCAGGAAGGTCGAGTCGTCCGCCGCCAAGAAGAACTTCACCAAGTTCTTCGACGATCAGTTCAAGTGGGCCCGCGACCTGACCACCCTTTACGACCAGTTGGTGGAAGGCGGCAAGTTCGAAAAGGAGGAGGATGTCGCGCAGTTCATGCTCGACAATGCCCCGCAGTCGAAGGGCATCACCCTCGACATGATCCGCGAAAAGGGACCGCAACGCTTCAAGTCCAACTGGACGTCGCCGATGAAGGAGGGAGTACCCTACACACCGTTCCAGAACTACATCGTCGATAAGAAGCCCTGGCCGACCCTCACCGGGCGCCAGCAGTTCTACATCGACCATCCCTTCTTCCTGGCGATGGGCGTTGAACTTCCGGTCTACAAGGCGCCGGTGGATGCCGAGAAATATCCCCTGCGCTTCAACACGCCGCATAGCCGCTACGGGATTCATTCCACCTGGAAGGACAACATCCTGATGCTGCGCCTGCAGCGTGGCGGGCCATCGGCCGAATTGGCGCCTTCCGACGCGCTGGCGCGCGGCATCAAGGACAACGACTGGGTGGAGATCTGGAACGATCACGGCCGGGTCATCTGCCGGGTCAAGATCCGCCACGGCGAGCAGTCCGGCCGCGTCACCATGTGGCATACGCCTGAGTTGTACATGGACCTCATCGAGGGCAGTTCGCAAAGCGTCTTGCCGGTCCGCATCAACCCGGCGTCCCTCGCCGGCAAGTATGGACACCTGTTCTTCCGGCCCAACTACTATGGCCCCGGCGGAACCCAGCGCGATGTGCTGGTGGAGGTCAAGCGCTATACCGGCGCCATTCCCGGCAACATGTGATCGACGGATGAACGGCCGCTCGGGCCCCCAGCCGGCCCGCCGGCCCCTCGGAAGGAATGATAATCATGGCCAAGGAAATGATGAAGGCCCCCAAGCGGCAACTGGCATTCGTGGTGGACCTCAACAAGTGCATCGGCTGCCAGACTTGCACGGTGGCTTGCAAGAAGCTCTGGACCACCCATCCGGGCCAGGCCTTCATGTACTGGCGCAACGTCGAGACGGCACCGGGCCAGGGATATCCCCGGAACTGGCGGGTCAAGGGCGGCGGCTACAAAGGGGGCGAGTTGCAGAAGGGCAAGCGCCCGACCCTGGGCGAATATGGGGTGCCTTTCGAGTTCGACTACGAAGGCCGTTTGTTCGAGGGCACCCGCGCCCGCGCCAACCCAAGCCCGACTCCCCGTTGGGCTCCGAACTGGGACGAGGACTTGGGTGTCGGAACCTATCCCAATAACGCCTACATGTATCTGCCGCGCATGTGCAATCACTGCGCCAAGCCGGCTTGCCTGGAGGCCTGCCCCAACGATGCCATCTACAAGCGCGAGGACGACGGCATCGTCGTCATCAACATCGATCTCTGCAAGGGGGCGCAGAACTGCATCGAGTCCTGCCCCTACGCCAAGCCCTATTTCAATAATGCCAGCCAGAAGGCCAACAAGTGCATCGGCTGCTATCCGCGCATCGAGAAGGGCGTCGCCTCGGCCTGCGTCGCCCAATGTGCCGGTCGAGCGATGCACGTCGGATTCATCGGCGACGCGGCCAGTTCGGTCCACAAGCTGACCCAGCTCTGGAAGGTGGCACTGCCTCTCCATCCGGAGTTCGGAACCGGGCCCAACGTCTATTATGTCCCGCCCATCCTGGGACCGGCCATGGAGGATGCTCAGGGCAACTCCGGCCCCGATCCAAAGCTGCCGACCGCCTACCTGCAGGAGCTTTTCGGCCCCGGCGTCGTCGAAGTCCTGAAGATGCTGAAGGAAGAGCGGGCCAAGAAGATGGCGGGCAAGCCATCCGAGGTGATGGATGCCCTGATCGGAATGCGGAGCGCCGACATGATGATCTCTCCCCTCACCTGATCCGGCGCCGGGGTTCGGTCCCGTGCCCCACCGTGATTTCCAATTCTTGAGATGCGGGAGGAAGGAAGATGAGGGCATCTGTTATTGCGGTCGCGGCACTCTTGATGTTGGCTCCGCTTACGGGTAAGGCGGAGCCCGCGTCCTTCGAGGGGGCGAGAGTTTGCATCAAGTGCCATGACCGCCAGGGCGAGGAATGGAAGAAGACCGCTCACGCCAAGGCTCTCGAGTCCCTGCGGCCGGGCCAGAAGGCCGAGGCAAAGGGCAAGGCAAAGCTGGACCCGGCCAAGGACTATACCCAGGATAAGGACTGCTTGGCCTGCCATGTCACCGGTTACGGCCAGCCGGGCGGTTATGCGCCAGGTGTGGGGAACAAGAATTTGGAAGGAGTCGGGTGCGAGTCCTGTCATGGCGCCGGCAGCCTGTACCGTCTCGAACACGGCGACGCGGAAAACCGGCTCAAACGTTCGGGCGAGACGAGCGACCGGAAGCGGTTGGTCGGAGCGGGCCAGAACTTCGATTACGAGCAGGCCTGCGCGAGATGCCACCTCAACCACCACGGATCGCCGGGCGCCCGGGCTCCGTTTTCCCCGTTCACTCCAGCCCTCGATTCCAAGTATCATTTCGACTTCGCCAAGGCCGTGAAGGTTCCGAAGGGAGTCCACGCCCATTTCAAGCTGGGAGGGGTGTTCAAAGGCGAGCCGGTCCCCGAAATCAGGGCCGATATGCAGCGGACCGCGAAGGGTCTGGACGATGAGTAAGGTCTTCTCGGGAATGACCCACGGGACAAGGGACGGGAACGTCATGGATTCGGAAATCGCTTTCGCTCGCACCTCGGTCTATGCGCTGCTGGCCTTGGGTTTCGGCTATCCGGATCGGAGACTTTTCGCCAGTATCGCCAATGGTGCGTTCGCCGAGGAGATGGAAGCCGCCCTTGCCGTCTGTGCGGGGGCGACGGTCGAGGCCGAAGCGGTGGCGGCCCTGCGGCCCGACCTTTCCTTCGAGGAGTTCGAGGCGGCCTACCTCCGGGCATTCGAAACCGATGCGCCGCTACCTAGCGTCTCGCTCTATCAGGCCAGCTACATTCCGGGACTGGCGAAATCGGATCTTCTGCTGGAGTTGAAGGCCTTCTATGACAATTTCGGCCTGGCGGTGGCACCCCACCTCCATGAACTCGAGGACAAGCTGACGGCCGAACTGGAGATCATGCAGTTCCTGGCCGCCAAGCAGGCGCAGGCCTCCGGGCGGCCCGAAGCGACGGGCCCGGAGGGGATGACGGAAAGTCCCGCGCCCTTGCGTGTCGAACCTTACGTGTTGGCCCAGCGCGACTTTCTCCAGCGGCATCTGGCGGTATGGCTGCCCAAGTTCAACGATGCCGTCACGGCGCGGGACCTGCCACCCTTCTTCCGCGCCTTGGCATATATCGCTGCCGCCTTCGTCGTCCGTGACGGCGAAGCCATGGACGAGGCGGCGCGGCAATTGGCCGCCTGATACGGCGGTCGAGAGATGGTCCTGCGGATTCCTGCGCCCCGTCGATTTATGCGGCCTTCCAAGGACCGGTCAACTTGATTGGCTATCGACAGGCCTTGCCATAAAGTGGGCTCATTTGGCGGCAATGCTCCGTCCTCGACGGCGGCCGGGGAGTGCCGCCCGCCGACTGAAGGAGAAGTCATGAAACGGTACGGGGTGGCGCTGACGCTGGCGTTGTGTGTTTGGGGCGCGTCGGTCGAGGCGAACGAGGTGGGGGTCGGCCGCTACCAGATCATGAAGGCCACCGAGACGACGGCCTGGAGGCTCGATACCAAGACCGGCGAGATCGTCGCTTGCCGTTTCGAGGAAGCGGGGATGGTCTGCGGTTCCACCGAAACGGCGGTGGCCCGCGGCAAGACCTCCTACCAGGACTACAAGGCGGAGAAGGAGGCGGACCGCAAGACCCGCCAAGCGGAGGAACTGGCCTTCTTCGAGAGGGTGATCGGGATATTCAAGTCCCTGGTCGCCTTCTTCATGGAGCAGGAGAAGGCGTCGGCCGTCAAAATGGCGCCGGAATGCCCAAAGTAGATTGTGCCACATTTCGGTCGCAATCGGCTTCTAGGGTGCGACAGGAGCGAGGCGGGAGAAGGCCGCCGACGAGGGGGAAAGAGAAGGTATCATGACACGGTTTCAAATGGGCACCGCCCTGGTTTTGGCCTCGCTCCTGATGGGAGTGGTCGTGGCCGCCTGGAGCGTTACCGAGGACGGCAGTGCCGGCCGGTTCCAGATCGTGCGGGCCAACGACACCACGGCTTGGCGCTTGGATACCTGGACCGGCGAGGTCGTTCCTTGCCGCCTGTCCAGCGCCGGCATGGTCTGCCGCACCACCCAGACCGCCTCCGCCAAGGCCAAGAGCCACTTCTGATCCGCCGGGATCGCCGCTTCCGCCCTCCGGGGCGGTATGGCGGCGTTGATTTGTCGCCTCGCTAGGATTATATTGACAATATACTTTCTATGGACTAGCGTACCGAGCGGTGGTCACCCGAGGTGCGTCCTTGGCGTTATGGTGCCCCCCCCGAACCCCAAGTTCCCAGCCGCCTCTCACCGGGGTATGGTGATGGCCGGCTACCCTCATGGAACGAGGTTCGCATGGCGAAGGGAACGATGGCGGCGGCGGTACTGGTGGGGGTATTGGGCCTGATGGGATGCGCCCTCGGCCCCCCTCCCTTCTACGCCCATTCCATTGCGGGGGATATCGCTTCCGGGCTTCGCATTCCGGAAGAAGGGTACGATATATTGCGAGCAAAACAACGCCCCGGCTTCGACCATCCAACCTGCCTAAGTCCGACTATCCAGTATTCAGGAAAGATAGCTCCTTATTGGGATTGTATTCAGATCGGCAACGAATACACCCAATGCCGCCCTTCGCTGTCCGGGGATTGCGTCAGCCTGGAAGGGGCGGCCTACCTACTTAGGGAACCAGAGCGCCTGGAAAGAATTCTCGATTCCGTGGCCCATCCCTGCAAATACCTGCCTTCGCCGGAAGCCATTCGAGAGAATTCCAACATCAAGCCGGCTTTTGCCGACCTCCTCGGGCGGTTGTGGTTCAAAGCCAAGTGCGACACCCATCCGGACGAATATCCGGGCGAAGTGACCCTCCAGCTTTTCGAGGGCGACAAGCACGTCAAGACCTTCACCAAGCCCGCGCGAGCGACAATTCGTGGCGAGGGCTGAGAGGGGCATCAGTCTTGGAGTAACCAACGCAAAGGTGATAGCCGGCAATGAACACGGGAAGCAACGTCAACAAAATGCAGATAAGCTTACATCACAAAATATGGCGTTTTGTGTTGGCAATCGCAGCGGCAGTGCTTCATTTTATCATGCTGGAAGCGATGGCGACGCCTTACTATGATCTTTCAGAGGAATTATCAACCCCTCTGCCGATCTGGATTGCGAGTGGTGCCGCTATAATTGTTATTATTTCCAATGCTGGCTTGCTGTTGAGTCAGTTCCTGGTAAAAGCTAGAGTTGCAACAGCAATAATACTGTCAATATCACTGATCTGTGGTACAATGCTAAGCTCGTTCTTGGTCTCAAGCATCGCCATGGAGATGGTTATGTATATGGTTGATGGCGCCATATGGATATATTTGATAATTATCGCTTTTTTTGTTATTCATATCACTGAGTGTGTTGTGTCGTACGCAAGGATAAATAGCGCGTGACTGAATATGAATTTAATACGATTAACAATAAACTGTTTACGCATAGATGATTTCGGATATAGTCTGGTAATTGATCTATAATATTATGTGATTATATAGTATTTGTTCTCGGCTATGTCACGCCGATTTGCTGAAGTGACATCGCAATAGCCGCAGCACGAAGCGGCTTCTTCTCTTTCTCCATCAAAGGAATCCGTAAATGTCTGACCCAACTTGAACAGTGCCCGAGAAAAAGCTGTTCTGTAACAGACTGTTACGGAGTGGCACGGGTTTGTTAGCACTACATTCCGGGGTGGCGGGGTTTCAGGTGGGGGTTTCGTGG